>JAYSOP010000828.1:0-4169 GCA_043722905.1 Chryseolinea sp. | reverse complement strand
CAAAATTACCACAAAGCGACTATTGCAAATTACGACTAAGCGAATGAAAATGGAATTACAAGAAACAATCGAAAAAGCCTGGAACGACCGCACATTGTTGAAAGATACCACCATACAATCTGCTATCCGGTCCGTAATTGAAAAGTTGGATAAGGGTGAAATCAGGGTAGCAGAACCAGACGCCGGGAGCTGGAAGGTAAATGAATGGATTAAAAAAGCCGTAATCCTTTATTTTCCGATCCAGAAAATGGAGACGATCGAGGTCGGCCCATTTGAATTTCATGATAAAATGGCGTTAAAGAGAGGATATAAGGCATTGGAGGTCCGCGTAGTACCCCATGCGATTGCCCGACACGGGTCGTTTATAAACAAAGGAGTGATTTTGATGCCTTCGTATGTCAATATCGGAGCCTACGTGGATGAGGGAAGCATGGTGGATACATGGGCTACAGTGGGGAGTTGTGCACAGATTGGAAAGAATGTTCACCTCAGCGGAGGGGTTGGAATAGGAGGGGTGCTCGAGCCCATTCAGGCAGCGCCAGTAATTATTGAAGACAACGCCTTTATCGGATCGCGCTGTATTGTTGTAGAAGGGGTGAGGGTTGGTAAAGAAGCGGTACTGGGTGCAAATGTTGTTTTGACCGCCAGTTCGAAGATTATCGATGTAACAGGAAATCAGCCAGTTGAGTACAAGAATTTTGTTCCTGAGCGTTCCGTAGTGATCCCCGGTTCCTACGCGAAGAAATTTCCGGCTGGCGAATTTCAGGTGCCTTGTGCCCTGATCATTGGAAAGCGGAAGGAAAGCACCGATAAAAAAACGTCGTTGAATGAGGCTTTAAGGGAGAATAATGTGTCTGTTTAATATGCGATTAGCTATTGGCTATTGGCTTTTGGGTGTTGGAAATACAAGAAAATGGGGAATTCGGTAAAAGATATATAAGGAATTGAGCGTTTGGGTTATGTAATGAAGATTAAGGCGGGTTGCCAATGGCCAAAAGCCAACACCCAACCCTCAAATTCTGGCATACGATTGGAATTCATACTTCCTTAATATTCATTAACAATGGAATGTTAAATTTGCATCTGGGAAATTTTTCAATGGTCAGAATCTGTTTATGGTTCGTATTGTTTGCGGCGCTTGCCAGCTTTGCGGGTAGTGGCCGTAATGATGTATACATGGCCGTGCAGAATGAAAGTTTTGCCCGTGGTGAAACCCTTCATTTTAAGATGACCTATGGCATGTTTACCATCGGCAGAGGAAGCGCCTTCATTCATCCCAATTACTTTAAGCTGAATGACCGCGATTGTTTCAAGGTGGATGTTTATGGTAAAACCGTCGGGATGGTGGACTGGGTCGCCGACGTGGATGATCAATGGGGTGCTTACATTGATACGGTTGCTTTGGTTCCACATATGTTTTATCGGAAAATAAGGGAGGGGCGGTACCGGAAAGATGAGCAAACTGAATTTGATCATGAAAACAAAAAGATCCGTGTGAAAGTGGCTGATAAAAAAACGGGGAAGTTCAAAGATCCTAAAGTCTACGATGCTCCTTCGAATGTCCGCGACATGATCGGAGGTTTTCTTTACCTGCGGATCATGGATTTCTCAAACCTTAAAGTCAATGATACCATTATGGTGAAAGGTTTTTTTGAGGATGAATTTTATAAACTACCCATCGTCTATAGGGGGAAAAAGACCATCAAGACAAAAATCGGGAAAATAAGGACGCTGGTTTTCAAACCTGTAATGCCCAAGAATAAACTTTTTGACGGCGAAAATTCCATTACGGCCTATTTTTCGGATGATAAAAACAGAATACCCGTAAAGATTGACGCCAGTATGTTCATCGGCAGTGCGGGGGTCGAACTCACGGATTTTTCCGGCCTTCGGAATCCTTTGAACATCAAAAAGTAAATGGCTGTATTCATTTTTAATTCCTTTTTCAAGGAATTAAAAACTCTCGAATTTTTTGAAGGCTACTCCGTAAAAAATTACTTACTTTCCATAAAAAAAATTACATGCTGAAAGAGTTCAAAGAATTTGCCCTGCGGGGAAATGTTATTGACCTTGCTGTGGGTCTTATTATAGGAGCCGCGTTTGGTAAGATCATCACATCGGTTGTAAATGATTTAATTATGCCCCTGCTCAACCCCCTTATTCCGGGAGGCGAGTGGCGTGCGATGGAATTTGGTCCGGGAATAAAGATCGGCTCATTTCTGGGTACATTGCTTGACTTCTTATTTATCGCTTTTGCCATTTTCGTTATGGTTAAAACCATTAACAGGCTAAAGAAAAAAGAAGAAGCAAAACCTCCTGGCCCTGCCGAATTACCACCCGATGTGAAATTGCTTACCGAGATCAGGGATATCATGGTCACCAGAGACCAGCGGATGAGTTGACAATTGACAATCCTGTATACGAAACCTCATTTGTCCGCAACCGGATAGGTAAGAAGAATGTAATATTGGTGTAAAGACAACAATTTTTACACCAATATTATTTCGTAACTTATTAATAGCTCCGCACATCCCGAAACAACTTGCAACCTGGAACCTGCGCCCTCCACCCACTTTATCTAAACCTTTGCGCCACAACCACATCCTTGCTCCCTGGTGTGTAAGCATAAAATCCAGTCCCGGTTTTAACACCTTTGTGATTTGCCTGGACCATGTTCACCAGCAAAGGACAAGGCGCGTACTTCGGATTTCCGAAGCCCTGGTATAAAACGTTCAGGATGGAAAGGCAGACATCCAGGCCTATAAAGTCGGCCAGTTGAAGCGGGCCCATCGGATGGGCCATACCGAGTTTCATTACCGTATCGATTTCTTCAACGCCAGCAACGCCTTCGTGCAGAGCATAGATCGCTTCGTTAATCATAGGCATTAAAATGCGGTTGGCGATAAAGCCCGGGTAGTCATTTACTTCAACAGGATTTTTTCCGAGTTTCCGGGAGAGCTCCATTACAATAAGTGCCACTTCATCCGTCGTGCTATAGCCTCGGATTACTTCGACCAACTTCATCACGGGAACAGGATTCATGAAGTGCATGCCGATTACCCGTTCAGGACGGTTGGTGGCGGAAGCAATCTTTGTGATGGATATCGACGAGGTATTGGATGCGAGGATGGCGTTCGGCTGACAAGCTTCATCCAGGTCTTTGAATAAGGTAAGTTTCAGGTCTGAATTTTCTGTGGCAGCTTCAACGACAAGGTCTGCGTTTCGCACACCGGTTCTCAAGTCGGTAAAGGTTGATATGTTCGCTAACGCGGATTTTTTAGCCTCCTCCGTGATGCTTTGTTTGGCCACCTGCCGGTCGAGGTTTTTTTCGATGGTATTGATCGCTTTCTCTAATAACTGGGAATTAACATCAATAAGGCTAACGGTAAAACCGTTCTGTGCAAACACATGGGCGATACCATTACCCATAGTACCGGAACCGATAACGGCGATATTTTTCATGGCAACTCGTGTTTGTTTTTTCAAATATAAACTTTAGGCAGGTCTTTGTTAATCCCCCGTCATTGTAAGGCGCCCTCATTCGTTTCGCATACACGGCAACGTAGCAACCCCCCTGCTATATAATGCGCCCCCTTTAATCTCCGTCATTGTAAGGCGCCGTCATGCATTTAGCATGACATGGCAACGAAGCAACCCCCTTGCTATAAAATGCACACCAAGAAGACCGGGTTTTTAACCAACTCTCCATTCCATAGCTAAGCACTCAATTCTTCTTAATGCGCTCTTCGTCACAAGGGGATTGCTTCGCCCTTCCCGCTTTCCAGCCCTTCGCTCGCAAAGACGAACCTCTGGGGGCGGCACCCCTTCAAGACCCGTCATTGCGAGGAGCCGTCATGCGTTTTAGCATGACATGGCAACGAAGCAACCCCCTTGCTATGGAATGCACACCAAGAAGACCGAGGTTATGCGGGGCTATCCCTGCTCTCAAGCGGAGCTTCGTTCCATGATTCATCTGAAATGATATCAAACAAATCCCTCCGCCCAGGATTATATTTATTAATTAGAGCCTCTTTTTTCATCCTCGATCCGGCCTTCAATTGCTTTTCTCTTCTAATGGCATCTTCGATTGAATCAAATACCTCGTAGTAGACCAGTTTGTTCAAATTGTATTTTGCTGAAAAACTCTTGGGAAATAATTTTTCGCGATG
>JAYSOP010000827.1:0-6450 GCA_043722905.1 Chryseolinea sp. | reverse complement strand
TGGATTGGATCCTCCCTGGTTTCCCATCTGTGTAACCACTTTTTTCTGCCGGGCCATCTCAGTGAGCATGCGGGCCTCACGGATGTTATGGGTCATCGGTTTCTGAACATAGACGTGCTTTCCTCGCTGCATCGCCATAGCTGCCGCTGGCCCATGCACGTGGTCGGGAGTAGAAATGGTCACCGCATCAATATCCTTTTCCTGTTCGAGCATGACGCGGTAGTCGTTGTACAACTTGGCTTTCGGAAAGTTTTCGACAGAACTTTTCGCTGAGCCCGAAAAATCAACGTCACACAACGCAGCTACTCTTTCCCGACCATTTACGGAAGCATTCTTGATATCACTGGTACCCTTCCCTCCTGCTCCGATCGCCGCAAGAACAAGTTGATCGCTGGGGGCGGTAAAACCAACGCCTCCAAGCACATGCCTGGGCACGATAAAGATGGAGGAAGCCATTACACTTTGTTTGATGAATTTTCTTCTCGAGGAATCGGGTTTCATTTTCATTTGCGTTTAATCATTATGTTCTGAAGATAGAAAATTAAAAAAACAATTGGAAATTATACTGTGGTAACGGCAATGAGAAAACAAAGAACCACTCTCCCGGTGTCAATTATGAGCAAAGTCAAAGTAACCGCGCCTTCAGATTCGAATATTAGTTTTTCTTTCTTCCCATTTCCGCCTGCCGCATGGGCATGCTATCAATCAATCTGAAAATCGTTTCAATTTTTACAAGTTTGTCGGACCTTAACTTTTCCCCTCCATCTTTTCCAATAAGTAGCAAAGCAAATTGATTGGGTGCCACATTATACCTTTTGTACTCGGGTTCCTCTTCCACAATAATAATAACAAGATCGCGCTCGGCCATCCCTGCACTATCTTGTGCTAGCAAAGTAAGCTGTTCCTGATGTTCGGCTCGAGCTTTGCCAAAGAGCAATAGCTTACGGGTGGACGGCTGTGCTTGCATACTAACTGAAAGGAGAAATGTCAATAAAAGAAGATTCATGTTTGTTTAAAATATATTCAATTAACCTTTGAAGTCAAATAGATCTCGAATCGAATTATTGTCTTTGTAGTTCAATTAAAGGCTGGTCAAAATACTTGTTTTTTTTGGTTTGTATTGTTCCTTGTGCGATTCCATAACGCCGGTCTTTACGCCCGAATTTGGGCAACATTTCTCATTAAAGTGGCTTTTTGAGGGCAAATTTTTGATTAAAATCCTGGTACAGGCGAAACTTTAGATGAATGCATTGATGCTACATCTGTCATTACCCGTTAACCTGACTTTCCTTCCCATAACAGACATGGCGGTCAAGGCCGGCGACAATGTAATCTCACGCCCGCAAAAAAACAAATTGATCTCGATTTGGTTTTTAAGGCATGTCAAACATCGTGATAGTTGTTCAACAATGAAACGGCCATGGAATCTTGCAAACATTCCTGTATACAGTCTCGCAACCTATTACGGGGAGAAAGTGAATATGAATTTTTGCACGTATGTATCCGCGGTGAGCATGAAACCGAAGCGATATATGGTAGCCGTGTATCATCAAACACAATCATTGCAAAATTTAATGAGTAGCAGAACAGCGGTACTTCAATTATTAGGCAAACAGCACCTACTCTTAATCAATACCCTTGGCAAAAAGAGTGGACGTCATTACGACAAAGAAACCTACCTGAGAAAGAAAAAGTTATTGGAGCTGTGGAACGATAAAAATGTATTGGCCCACTGCGCTGGATTAATAGAGATGGAAAAAGTGTGGAGTAAAGATGCCGGTGACCACATCATGTTTTTGTTTGATGTAAAAAGTTTCAGGACTAATCACAAGGACGTTTTGATGTTGGATGATTTGAGGGAGAAAAAGTTGGTACGTATTTAACGATTTCAGACGGTTGGCCCGAATGCTCAAAAAACAAAATCTTCCCACAAAAATATGTTTGGTCTGTGGTCGTCCGTTTACATGGCGGAAAAAGTGGGAACAGGTATGGGAAGAAGTAAAATACTGTAGTGACAAATGTCGTATGAAAAAGTCCAATTAATGAGCGCTGTAACCCTTATATTTCCTCATCAGCTTTTTGAAAAGCATCCAGCGCTGACGAAAGATCGGCCTGTTTATTTCACAGAAGAGTTTCTCTTTTTCACACAGTACAATTTCCATAAACAAAAGTTGGTCTTTCATCGAGCCACTATGATGGCATATCAAAACTACTTAAAAAGAAAGGGCTATGAGGTAAGATACATTGAAGCAAAAGAGAAAATCGCAGATCTCCGGAATCTTTTGCCCTATTTAAAGACGAAAGGTGTTTCAGAAATTCACTACAGCGATGTAACCGATAATTTCCTGGAGAAAAGAATTGCTCAGCACGCCAGTCTGTTAACCATAGAAGTTAAAAAATACAATTCTCATCTCTTTATTTTAACGAAGCAGCAAGTCGATGATTATTTCCTGAACAAGAAACGCTTCTTCCAGACGGACTTCTACACCAGGCAACGCAAAGAATTTAGAGTCCTGGTCGATGAAAAGCTTCAACCTGCTGGCGGTAAATGGACGTTTGATGCGGAGAACAGACTGAAATATCCAAAAGGGAAAAAGCCGCCACCAGTAAAATTTCCCAAGCTCAATGAGTACTGGGCTGAAGCAATGACTTATGTAGAAAAGAATTTTTCTTCAAACTATGGTAAAATAAGCAAGTCATTTATTTTTCCATCCACGTTTATAGAAAGTCGTGCATGGCTAAAGCAATTTTTGCAACATCGTTTTTCAGAATTTGGTGAGTATGAAGATGCGTTGGTAAAGGGTGAAAGCATTTTACATCACAGTGTGCTGACCCCCATGCTCAATGTTGGGTTGCTGACACCAGCAGAAATTTTGGATGAAGCTATTGGCTTCGCCAGTGAAAATAAAATCCCACTCAACTCCATCGAAGGTTTTGTTCGACAGATACTGGGTTGGCGGGAATTCCTACGGGGAGTTTACGAAACCAAAGGCACACAAGAGCGGACCGCGAATTTCTGGAAATTCAAACGAAAAATTCCACCATCGTTTTGGGATGGCACAACTGGGATTGCTCCTGTCGACAGTACAATTAAAAAGGTATTGGCCACAGGGTATTGTCATCACATCGAGCGATTGATGGTTCTTGGTAATTTTATGTTGCTCTGCGAGTTTGATCCGGACGAAGTATACCGATGGTTTATGGAACTCTTCATCGATGCTTACGATTGGGTAATGGTGCCGAACGTGTATGGAATGAGTCAGTTTGCCGATGGTGGACTAATGGCCACCAAGCCATACATCAGCGGAAGCAACTACCTGATGAAGATGAGCGACTTTGAAAAAGGCGATTGGCAGCCGATATGGGATGGTCTATTCTGGCGCTTCATGCACACCCACCGCGATTTTTTCTTAAAGAATCCAAGATTAGGTATGTTGGTTAAGACTTTTGACAAAATGCCGAAAGAGAAACAAGGAAAACATGTCGAAATGGCAAATGCTTATCTGAAAAGATTAGATAAAAAATGAAAGTACAGAGGTTGACAAATCGCCAACCGATAGTACACAATGTCCAATGCATTGTGGAGCTAAGCCATTGAAGTACCGTGGGATTTTTTTATGCAGGTTTAATCAGTTTCTGTTTTTTTAAAAGCGAATCCACTTTTCACATCAGACAATATCCATGATCTATGAAGCACTTTCATTAACGCTTTCGGATGGTTTGTCTCTAAAATTTAATGTTTCCTTATAAAGGAAATCATTACTCAACGTCGTCATTAATTACGTCAATTACCCCTTGCATCATTCTCCAATGGCCGGGGAAAGAACAAATAAAAGGGTATTTACCTGGTGCATCCGGCGCTTTAAAATCCAATTGAAAAGTTTTGCCTGCAGCAACCAATGGAGTAGCGTTTAATACTTCGGCAATGCGTGGCACAAAGTTTCTCTCATAACCATCTTTCAGACTTGCCATATCATCTGCAGCTTTCCCCACTTTGTCAACACTACCCGGCCTAATAATTACAACATTATGCGCCATCTGATCGCGGTTCTCAAAAACTAAAGAAATAAACTTTCCTGCTGGAATTGTAAGATTGCTTTTATCAAAAAGCATTTTCCCCGGGATGGCAGCCAAATAAATGACTATTGCTTCCGGGTTTGATCCTGATGGTGTTAACGTCCCGGCTTCCACCTTCTTTTTTTCCTCAAATTGGATCAAACTCTTCCGGAAGGTTGTTACCGCCGAAGCAGATGATAAAGCCTTGTAATCTTCCTGTGAAAGCGCCTTGAAGGAATATATTGGCCATTCGGGATCATCCTGCACAAAGTATTTGGGTCCGTCCAAATCCTCTTGCGACATAAGCGGCTGAAGTAAGCGTTTTGCTTTTTCGGGCTCGGCTGCAAGAAAGTCATTGTCTCGCTTAAACATTTCCATCCAAATGGGTTTTAACTGTTTAAATGATTCCTTCAAAGCATAATCAATATAATCATCCATAGGCATCTCTGTGGTAGCTAACAAGGCATTTACACTAGCCTCCGAGTTAAAATGGCTTAGGGATGCTATTGCTTCCAATCTTACCCTTGGACTGGGGTCTTGAGACATAGCGATAAGCTTATCCTCGGCGCCCTTGATCCGATCCTTCCAATAAAACAATACTCGGGTGGCAGCCGCCCTGACATTATAATCTTTGCTTTTTAAAAGATCAGATAGCAGCCCTTCCATCGGTTGATTAAACTGCTGATATAACCAGAGTCCTTCTAGTTTATGAAATTCATGTTTGGGTTCGGCGGGATTCAGTCCGGAGAGCCACTTCTTAAGAGCGGAAATTACCTCGGCCTCAGGAAACTCTCTAAGCTGCATTCTTGTCCTATACCTTGTCCTGTCTTCAAAAACCTTCAGCTGATCCAGGAGTTCCTCGATAGGCAATCGGGTTAGATCAACGGGATTCAACGTCTCATTTTTTTTGTAGGTTATTCTCCAAATGCGGCCACGGGTATGATCTCTGAGAGTGTCCCGAAAGTTTTGTTCTCCATGCTGTATAATTGGATCATACCAATCCACCACATATAACGCTCCGTCTGGTCCGAACTTAAGATCCACAGGCCTGAAATTCCGGTCTTTAGATTGCAAAAGAGGTTCTGTTTCATGCCCTATGATTCCACTCCCATACTCGGTTACCTTGTGCTGCTTGATGCCCTGAAATCCAATGAATGTATTGAAAAGTATATTCCCTTGTGCGCTCTCCGGAAACTGACGGCTTGATACAATCTCCATCCCGCAGGTTTTGGGCCGCGCTGGTGTAGTGAGGAAATCCTTCATCTCCTGATGCTTCTTAGGGTAATCGATAGCTACAGTAAGGGGTGGTGCAAAATAATTCATGCCGGTCGATACATCCCCTATTAAATGGGTGCCGTTGCGGGTGAAGACGTTTCCCCAGGGATTAGCATAGAAATAAGAGACATATGGATCTAATTTCATCGTACGGGGTTCATATCGCCAAGTCATTCCGTATGCTCCTCTTTTAGGACCATATGGCGTTTCTATCTGTGAATGCAGAAAAGTTCCTGTGTGCATATACAAGGCTCCATCCGGACCCCAGGTGTAAGCGCTAAGAGAATGATGGGAGTCTTCTGTCCCGAAACCTGTTAGGAGGGTTTTCCTAAAATCAGCATGGCCGTCTCCGTCAGTGTCCTTTAAAAAAACGAAATCCGGAGCTTGAGTAACATAAATACCTCCATCGCCTAGTTCAAATCCCAAGGGGAGATACAAACTGTCAGCAAATACCGTATGCTTATCCGCCTTTCCGTCATGATCGGTATCCTCCAGAATGACGATTTGGTCATCGGGAGGGCTGCCCGGGTAATAGTGTGGATAAGAAGGCATCGAAGCGACCCACATTCTCCCCTGAGGATCGAACGTAATCGCTACCGGATTGGCTATGGGAAAATTTAATTCGGAAGCAAATAAATTGATCTCAAAATCGTCCTGCAGAATGAACTGGGAACTTTCTGTTTCAAGTGATTTCTGTGAATTGTTGAGTGACTTATATCCCCTGGAATAATTAGTAATTTTCTTTACCTTATCCATGTCAAGATTGTTATCTTTACTCCCAGACCATATGACGCTGTCTAGCCTCAGGACCATCGTATCAATCTCAAGTAATTCAGACGGAAGTAGTCGCCCACCTGCCCACTTTCTACGTCTGCCATAAATATATTCTCCATTCCCGGTCTTAAACTTGTAAAAGAACTGCTTGTTCTTTATTGCTATCACTTTTTTTAGCCTGTTAGAATGCCGGTCCGGCTTCCAGGAAGAAACAGGAAAGCCCAGTGACCTGGCCATTATTTCGCTTACTTCCTTGTACCCGCTGTCATTCAGATGAATTCCATTAGACGTCAATGAATCGATACCATTCGCCATCAGTTTCATAGTAGGCTTGAACAGATCGAT
>JAYSOP010000826.1:0-1684 GCA_043722905.1 Chryseolinea sp. | reverse complement strand
AATCGTCCATCACCTTTTGGCTTTCTTACTTTAGAAGGCGTGGCAAATCCCTGGCAACCATACAGCCATCCGTCGGGGCCCCAATGTAAACTGTTCAATGTTTCGTGCCTGTCCCTTATTCCCCATCCTGTGAGTAGAATTTCTATATCCTTAAGGTCGGCAAGATCATCTCGATTGCGATCTGGTACAAATATGAGATTGGGGGGTGCCCCTATGTATACTCCGTCAAATCCCACAGCAATTGCCGCAGGAAAAGCGATGCCTTCCATAAATACTTTACGCGTATCAGCCCTACCATCGTGGTTGGTATCTTCAAGAATTAGGATGCGGCTTTGGCCGGAATTGGAGAAGCCAAATCCCCGTGATTCATAGTCCCTGTTTTCCGCAATCCACATACGTCCGCGGTCGTCCCAGCAAAAGGCCATGGGTTGAGTCATAAGAGGTTCAGCAGCCCAGGCATTTACTTTGTACCCCTGCTTAACCGTCATTGATTTTACTGCTTCATCCGGTGTAAGAAATTTAGCTTCAAGCGCTTCATCCCGTGCTATCTGCCATAGGGCATAAGTAGAATTCTGACCACTATATTTCGACCATTGATCGGTAAGTTTTAGATCATTAACTGTACCGGTATAAACCACTAATTGGTGCTTAATCACTTCTGTCTCTCCTTTGTTGATCTTCCAGTCAGCTTCCCGTGCACGGGCAGTTCCAATTCCTAATTGTCCATCAACTCTCCAGTGCTGAGGGTAGCCTTTGTTTTCCGGATGATCGAAGACGGCTACATGTACCAGGTCATCGCGGCCTTCTACCTGCATTCCCACATCAACCCACATAGCCCTTTGCCCTTCTGCTTTTTCATTTATCTGCCTTGCTGCATTTATTACTTCTCCTTTAATTCCCTCTTTCCATGGCATGCGGAGAAACAAGCCACCATAATCATATTTGCCAATAGTGATATCAGTTTTTGCTTCGCCTCTCCATTCCAGCGAAATGAGAAACTTTCCGCTATCCTCACGCATGCTCCAGTTTTGTGTTTCAGTAAGAATTGCAGTGCCTTGTTCATTTAAAAGATCGTATACGGTCTGCCATTTTACTTCTTCGCCTTTTTCTTCAACTATGTTAGCCGATACTCGTTTCCAGTAATCTGCTCCGGGATTATGAAAATAATCGCGTCCGTTAACTCTGGTAAATCCCCAATAAAAACCGGTCTGGTGTTTATGGTGACCAGGACTGTATTCAGTAATGACCCCCTTACCATCTGGCGCTGCAATGGGATGCAAAAAAGGCCGGAAGCCGGGTTTGGCATTCTGTGTAAGTAATGGTTCTTTAGAGCCCGATCTAAAAATTGAAATAGTTCCTGCACTTACATCTTGCTGAATATATAATTCGTTTTTACCAGGATCAGGTTCTTTATTATCCCTTGCAAGGGAATTAACACAAGCAACTAATACAACCATTAACCCAACCCCAATAAGCCATTTAATTTTTTTCATAAGCAAGAATTACGTCGTTAATTTATTGAATATGCAGTTTTCGGTCTAACAAGTGGGTAAAAAACAATCAGTTTAAGTATAATCGCCCTTAAGGCAAATGTTTTCATCGAGGGATATCAAATAATGAATTAAAGTAAAAATGTTTACCGCATTTCCTCTAGTATATCAAACTGTGGAAATAAAACCCGGTA
>JAYSOP010000825.1:0-3065 GCA_043722905.1 Chryseolinea sp. | reverse complement strand
TAATGATTTGTATTGACGGGTGAAATAAGCAGTTCCTTTAAATCTTTTTTAATAAATTCAACCTTAATATTGGAAAGGTCATTTACCCTGAAGTGGTTGGCTAAATAATCTTTCAAATGGCGTTCATCCAAAAAATCTTTTATAAGGTCATTCCTCAGTTTACGGACCACTTCCAGAATTCGTTCGTCGGTCCATTGGGTATTTACTTGGTTTAGACTCATAGTGCAATGATGGTGAAAAGAACGTGACAACTGATGTCAAAAGAAAAACAAGTTGTAATTAATATTATGCCATTGTTAGTACGAATGGCAGCGGAGTTCGGGCCTTCAGAACTTTTCTTGCCGGGATACGTGTATAAAGAATTGACTATCTCTGGTTTACAGAAAACTAAGGGTACTTTTTGCTGTTAAAAAATGTTAAAAGCTTTGAACCAAGCAATAAAAACTCTATTTAGTGACCATGGATAAGTCATTTTTACAAAAGCTATATAACACACATCAGGCGTGCCTTACATGTCCTTCTCCTGCTGAAGTCGCTGATTTTTTTGTGAGTCTTCTGGGGACCTTATTTGCTGAATATACGCAGCTGACTTTTGAATCGCAGGATCATTTTGACCGGCATATGCATGACCTTCAATCCGAACTTGACCGTATCATCAGGTTTAATCCGAACCGGGGTAAGGTGGAAGTTGGGTCAATTGCAGGGCGATTTTTTGATTCCCTTCCGCAGCTTTTCGCAAAATTAAATGAAGATGTTATTGCGATGTATGAAGGCGACCCCGCCGCGAAAAGCACAAGTGAAGTCATTCGAACATATCCCGGTTTTTATGCCATAGCTGCTTACCGTATCGCACACCAGATGCATACGCTGGGCGTCGAGGGATTACCCAGGACGATAACCGAACATGCGCATAGTAAGACGGGGATAGACATCCATCCATCAGCTACAATAGGAAATCATTTTTGTATCGATCATGGAACAGGTGTTGTCATTGGTGAAACGGCTTTAATTGGCAATCATGTAAAACTCTATCAGGGGGTAACCCTGGGGGCGCTCAGTGTCAGCAAGGATGATGCAGAGAAAAAACGTCACCCAACTTTACAGGATCATGTTGTTGTCTACGCAGGCGCAACCATTCTTGGGGGAGAAACAGTTATTGGTCATCATAGCGTGGTAGGCGGAAATGTCTGGCTTACCCGAAGCGTGCCCGCTTATTCCAAGATATACTATCAGGCAAAAATGTACAATGGTGAAACCGAAGAACCAGATATTGTTATTTTTAAGGCGGAACACGACAAATAAATCTCCGCGTTTCCGGAAGTGACAGGCTGTTAATGATGCTATAAATGGCAACACACAAGTACGATTTACGCAAAGAACCGATCCCTGGCCCGGCCTGCATCAGGTACAAGCTAAACAATCATCCTACCTGACATGAAATTCTACGAACTAATAGGAAATACACCGCTGGTTGAACTTCAGAATATTCCCATAAATAAAAGTGTCACCATTTATGGAAAACTGGAGGGCGATAATCCGGGTGGAAGTGTAAAAGACCGGGCGGCTTACGGAATGATTAAAGGTGCGCTGGAACGCGGTGAAATTAAACCTGGTGATAAACTCGTTGAGGCCACCAGTGGCAATACCGGAATTGCTTTGGCAATGATTGCGCGTATTATGGGTCTTAACATGACTTTGATAATGCCTGATAATTCGACTCGCGAACGCGTGCTGGCCATGGAGGCCTATGGGGCTAAGGTTATTTTAACGCCTTCTGCTAAAACGATTGAATATTCAAGAGAGCTTGCCGAGGAAATGGCTGACAAACAAGGATACCATATATTGAATCAGTTTGCCAATCCCGATAACTATAAGATACACTATTCCACTACCGGCCCGGAAATCTGGCGTGATACTATGGGCACTGTCACACACTTTGTATCGGCGATGGGAACGACGGGTACCATCATGGGGGTATCGCGTTATTTAAAAGAGCAGAATAAAAATGTGCAGATTATAGGAACTCAACCCATTGATGGGGCTTGCATCCCAGGGATCAGAAGATGGTCACCCGAATTCCTGCCAAAAATTTTTGAGCGTGAACGGGTAGACAGGATCGTCGATGTATCGGAAATCGATGCACGGACATATACCAAACGATTAGCCAGGGAGGAAGGTATCCTCGCTGGGATGAGCAGTGGCGGTGCGTTGAGTGCAGCCCTGAAAATTGCGGGTGAAATCGAACGGGGTGTAATTGTTTTTATTGTCTGTGACCGGGGAGATCGATACCTGAGTTCCGATCTTTTTATTTAAGTTTTCAGCCCACCTCATTTCAATAGATTATTCAGAAAAAGCCGATTATTTGGCGTTAGCAGTTCTATAGCAGATACGGAAAGAAACCCGTATTTCTGACCATTTCTAAAAAGTTTATTTGGGTACATCCTTCTACAGGATGTGGCAAAAAAGGCTTGGCTTTCAATCGAGGGGAAGTAAACTATTGAGGATTAATTTTTGTGTGAAGGAGTAAAAATATTTTCATGCAGATATCAATCTCGTTATCCGATTTCGCAAGGGCTACAAGACCCTGTTATGACTCGTTATACCATAATAAATCTGGTCTTAATAAATGCCTTGGTGCTAAACTTACCCGCATATGAAAGAAATATTTTTCCGCGCAAATCAATATCTTTTCTTCTTTGTCTTGGTGGTGGTCGTCATGTTTTTTGGAAAAGGATTTTTGGTCCCCGTTTTCTTTGCAGGATTATTGTCCATGCTCATGGCACCAGTTTGCAATAAGCTTGAAAGCTGGGGGCTTAACCGGCCGCTTGCCACTGTTTCCTGCATTCTAATGTTAATTCTGATTTTCGCAGGAATTGCAATCGTTGTGAGTATACAGTTTGCCACCTTCGCGGAAAATATCACCCAAATTCAAACCAAGGCGAAAGAGTTTTTAGACCAGGCTCAAGGGTATATTCAGGATCAATTCGGTGTAACGCCAGAAAAACAGGAGCAGGTTGTCAAAGAAGAAGCTGAAAAGAACAGTCAGGCAAATGGGAGTATGGCCA
>JAYSOP010000824.1:0-5752 GCA_043722905.1 Chryseolinea sp. | reverse complement strand
CCAGGAATCATCACACCTCAATGGACGAAGAGTGAATTTCCTGATTTTATTATTGTCATTAAGGTTTCTGTTAAATGATGGTAGGAGACCGGTTTATTTAGATACTCCATAGCGCCGTATTTCTTACACTGGGCTACTTCCGTTGGGTTTGTAGAGGTGGTAAACATAATTACCGGTACATGCGCCATCTTCTTATTGCGCTTAATTTCTGCAAGACAGGTAGTGCCAGTCATTAGCGGCATATTAATATCCAGAAATACTACATCCGGCAAGTCTTTTTGCGATTCTAAAATCGAGAGCGCATCCAGGCCATTGCATGCGGTGAGACATACAATAGATTTATCAATTGACTGAACCGCCTCCCGGAAGATTTCCCGGTCATCGCTATCATCATCAACATAAAGGATCGTCATAGTATTAAATTACTATTTTCAGAGCGACTTTTCAATCTCAATATTGTTTAACCAAGGCAGGAAACATACACGCCGGCGACTATAGCAATTTTGGCGAAAACTGCTTTTTGGGCTTTAATCCTGATCTTCTGGTCGTATTCGGAAATTCAGGAATGGAATAGAATCGAGGATGACCGAGCGTTGAAGCGGCAACAAAAAACAGGCGCCATTAATTTCGAAAAGCGTGTATGGGATAAATGCTTTCGATTTTTTCTAATCCAATGACAGCATCATTCGTATCTTCATTTGGAACCGACTTCAAGGTTATCTGCACACCGTCATTTGCGCGAGTGATATCCTCCACGTTGCAAATTCTTACAATGAGATTTTCATCCTTTTTATAACAAATGGCCAATTGGTTTCCCATGCACTTGCTTTGGAGCAACTCTGCATAGATCATATCCTTATCGCGAATGACTTCAAAATGTAATTGCATGTCCCGGTTGCCATAGTTTCGATACACTGCAACGGTCCAAAAACGTTCCTTCCAAATTGCGGACCATTTTAAGGGCAAAACGAGGTTTCACATCCACAAAATGTAGAGCAGCGGGTTATTGATCTCTAAAATATTCGATAAATGAATGGGATGACAGGTATATCGCATGCAACCATTGATGTGTGCATTTGAGTCTAAGATTATACGGTCGACAATAAAATAAGTTTCACTAATTGGCGTATGGCTGATACGTGGTAATTATTCTTGTAGACGAAGAGGAGGGACCAATGTGATCGATAGCCAGATTACTCAAAGGTTCCGAAGCGTTTTCAGCTGCTCCGGTAACGGATTGTCATAAATGGTTTTAAACGGGAAAACTTTTTCAATCTCCTGCAAAAAAAGCACATGGGCCTGCAGTTGAACTCCATTGAGATCCTTTTCCTTTAAAATTATAACCTTGTCATGCTCCACATCGTCGTCGTAAATAGTTTCTACGGCGCACATAAACAGACCATTGCCCAACGGTTGAGCCCAGATGCCTACAACGTTTCCATTTTCCTTGCTTGCGATGAGTTCATCGAGTATGTTCTTAGGATGTGTAATGATGCCTTGCATGATATTCCTTTTGAACCCTCCTTAAAATAATGTACCAGCTTCAGAAACCATTCCGAAATTGTCGCTTGATTACCGGCGGTATCTTCAAAGGCATAATTTTTTTCTTTCGCTAGTAGGTTAGATGTGTAGAAACGGGTAGGGGGATTAGTTATGAACTTAATATATTCTGATCAGACAGAAGACAATCTAAATACTGTAATAAGAAAGCCCAGCACGGAACTGATCTCAGATCCTGCGAATATCCTCAATATTTTATTGTATAGCCGGGCAAATGGTACCGCGGTGGGTATTAAAGCACCCAATTTAGGATGCGGAATTTATGTGACAGCAGTAGAAGAAATCCTGGTGGAAGAGGAGATTATTACCATCGTCCTTAAGAATTATGATATAAGCGGCTATATGCTGGAAACTAACAGGTTGAAGTTAGGCGAAATTAACAGCGTTTTTCCCTTTAGATCCGAATTTCAGAATCCTGATATGAGAAATATTGGTCAAAATAATCTCTGTGATTAGCTTCGGTCAGCTGCACTGTTTACAGGTTGACCCCATCCGACAGGGCTGGGGTCTTTTTTTTGAAAGGTATTTTTTAAAATTACAGGTTTTGTATATTGTTCCCGACGAATACCCTTTACCAAATTATGAAAAACCTCATCCTGCCAGCCTGCCTTCTTATTTTGAGTCAAATACTTGTAGCCCAAAACACTGCGGTTGGCATTTTCCAGAATCACGGAGATGTGGGCAATCCAAAAAGTCCTGGAAACGCCTCATATGATCAGGCGTCACAGGCATACAGCTTAAAAGGCGCAGGTTACAATGTCTGGTTTGGCAGGGATGAGTTTCAATATGCCTACAACAAACTCAAGGGGGATTTTATTCTCACCGCCAGTTTTGAGTTTGTAGGAAAAGGTACTGACCCTCACCGGAAAATTGGTTGGATGGTGCGCTCCGGCACTGCTGATAATGCGCAACACGTCAGCGCTGTATCTCATGGGGATGGGTTAACCGTTTTGCAATGGAGAAAACTGCAGGGTGCCTTGATGCGTGATCCGCAGGATGAAATCTTTACATCCAAGAAAAATTTCCAGATAATCCAGCTTGAGCGAAAAGGAAAAACCTTTACCATGCGCACTGCCCATTTTGGTGAACCTTTGCAAGTCATAGGAGCGCATGAAATGGAGGATATGCCCGATGAAGTGCTGGGAGGATTGTTCATATGTTCCCACAACGAAAATGTGGTAGAAGAGGCCCGCATCTGGAATGTTCGGATCGATAAGCCAGTGGAAGAAAATTATAACCCCAGCCGGGCAGGATTTATTGGGTGCCGGCTTGAGATCATGAATATAGCGGACGGAAAACGCAGGGTTATCCATGAGTCGGATACCCGGTTTGAAGCACCCAACTTTATGCCGGATGGAAAGAAACTTCTCTTTAATGCAGATGGGTCTCTGTTCACTATACCCGTAGAGGGCGGAACCCCCGAAAAACTCAATACAGGATCTGCCAATAGAAACAACAACGATCACGGAATATCATTTGACGGGAAAATGCTGGCCATCAGTCATCAACGGGAGGGACTGCCCGGCGGGGGTTCCACCGTTTATGTTTTGCCTTTGAAGGGTGGAGAGCCTAAACAGCTGACTGAAAAGACCCCCTCTTACTGGCATGGGTGGGCTCCTAACGGAAAAGATGTTGTTTTCGTAGGTCAACGCAATGGCAAAACATATGATGTTTATAAGATCAGTGTCAACGGAGGAGAGGAAATAAAATTAACCAATACACCAGAAGGAGGCCACGTGGATGGTCCGGAATATTCACCAGATGGCAGGTATATTTACTTCAACGCAAACTTCACCGGCACGATGCAACTCTGGCGAATGAAGCCAGATGGATCTGGTCAGGAACAACTCACCTTTGATGAATATAATAACTGGTTTCCCCACATTTCACCTGATGGAAAATGGATAGCCTTCATCTCCTTTCCACCTGATATTTTACCCAATGATCACCCCTCCTATAAACGCGTTATGTTACGCCTGATGCCTCTCTCCGGAGGCGGGCCCAGGGTTCTGGCGTATTTATATGGTGGACAGGGTACCATCAACGTTCCATCATGGTCTCCTGACAGCAAGCAGATTTCTTTTGTCAGTAACTCAGAAAAAAAACAAACGGAAAGTGTAAAGCTACCTGGTAATTAATGCTGCTCTGTTAATACCCGGAAAGCAATTCTTTTGGGACCTGAATTAGATCTTGGTGATAAAGTATTTCCGGGATCGCCGGGAGGAGAGCCTATACAACACCTAACAATTGTGGTGGTATACCCTGACCCGCCTCGACCCTTTATCTTTTTCCGTGGAATTTGTTCGCCAGGAATAGTTTTTGACTTCTCATGATATATGATCCTCTCTATCGAAAAGCTTAGAAAGTGAACGGTCGGTACACACGATAAATCTTAACTCCCATCAAATTAAAACCATGGACAATAAATCACAACCCATAAAAAATCTGCAACGGAATGAAGCCGTTGCAAAAATTCAGGAACTCGTTAAACACAATGGCATTTGTATGTTTACCTCCTCCATCGGGGAAGTACCCCTACAGACGCGCCCGATGAGTACCCAGGAAGTCGATGATGATGGTAACTTCTGGTTTTTCAGTTCGAAGGAAAGTCATAAAAATTCTGAGGTAAGCGATGATCCGAGAGTTCAGCTGTTGTATGCGAATACATCACAATCTGAATTTTTGACCGTCTATGGTAAAGCCACTATTTTGCACGACAGGAAAAAAATTGAAGAGATGTGGTCACCCATCGTAAAAGCCTGGTTTCAGGAAGGAAAAGATGACCCTGATCTTACCCTTATTAAAGTTGTTCCTGAAAGTGCCTATTACTGGGATAGTAAAGACAACAAAATGATCTCGTTATTGAAAATTGCTGCCTCAGCCATTTCAGGTAAGACCATGGATATCGGCGTCGAGGGAACACTGCAGGTAAATTGAAAGAGTTGTTATCGCTAAATTTGCGGAATGACTGATTACTAAACACCGGCACTCAAACCGACGTGTCCGACGAAGCTTCTAGCGTAGTGGGACCTCGTCCGACGAAGCTTCAGCGTAGCGGGACCTCGTCCGACGAAGCTTCAGCGTAGTCGGATTACTGATATACTGATTACTGACATACTGATTACTGACATACTGATTACTGATCACCGATTTACCGATCACCGATCACTGATGACCGAACTACAGTTATCTTCAACCCGATCTTCTTCAGGGGTTTATCTTCATTATACACCTCCACCGCGGCAATTTTATCGATCACTTCAAATCCATCGATCACTTCGCCGAACACAGTGTATTGCTGATCTAGAGACATGTATCCACCTTCTTTCATGTATATTTCTTTCTGCTCTTCGGATAGATTTAAACCCAGGTTCTCGATATCCTGCGCTACCTGATAGTCGGCGTATTTCGAGCCTTGTACTACAAAGAATTCTGTCGATGAAGATTCAAGGCTTGGATTATTTTCATCTCCACGCGCCATGGACAACACACCTTTTTTGTGAATATATTTTTTATGGAACTCTGCCGGCACTGTATACTTTAGTTCCTTCGGGTAAATACCTGCCTGAATCATAAACTGATAGAATATCCTGTAAAAAGTCGCGTCTTCATAAACGCCTTCTTTAATATTTTTAATAAAGTTAGCTCTGTGTAAGGGGGTCTCATCGTATAGGCGAACTTTCATGTTGCCAAAGTCTGTTTCGATGAGCACTTCTTTTTCAGGATTCAATTCACCGTATTTCAAAAGACTCTCTCTGACATTCTCACCCTGGATTTCTGTTACTTGCTTTTGGTTACATGACAATGCAACAGCAAGGAACAGGAGTATGGAAATCTTTCTCATGTTTAAATTTAAGCTTTTTAAATTGTTTCAAGTTCAACCCGTGGTCCGAATGGCAAAAAAATCCAATTACACAGAGGGCCACAGAGAAGGCGCAGAGTTGCACAAAGAAAATTTAAAATAACTTTTTTTTATCCCTGGGGTCTACGGTCCTTGATATTTTTACCGGACCGCAGTGACCTGAAACTTTAACAAAGCGCCACTTTCATGTTATATTGATTGCAGAAAAATATGGACCTGTTAACGAAATCGATTTCAGTATTTACCGATGGGAGTTGTCATCAGTCCGGGGTAGGGGGTTGGGCAGTCATGCTGTTAATGGACGATCAAAAATTTCTGTTGTCAGGGAAA
>JAYSOP010000823.1:0-2605 GCA_043722905.1 Chryseolinea sp. | reverse complement strand
GAATGGGGTATTCTTTTAAAAATGTCGATAATAAATGGACTGGGCAGAGCCAGCTTTCTTTTGGCGAGGTCAATCCAGGCACCGTCGATATTGATGATGGCAGATAACGTGTTATCGGCTTTGATAAAATGATGTCTTAAACTCCAGCGTGCAAAATCTTCACGGGCTTTTACAAGTTCAACATTGATGGTGATCACATCTCCGAAAATAATTTCCCGTTTAAAAATAGCTTCCTCCCGAAAAAGAACGGGACCCATCATCAACTCCTCCAGCTTATGCATGGTAAGTCCCAGGGCACTCAATGCATTCATACGCATAGAGGCGCCGTAATCATAATAAACAGAGTGGCGCAAATGTCTGTTGGCATCAATGTCGGCCCAACGGATCTGGATGGTTTGGTTAAACATGGCGATATGGAACGTTTCAGTAAGCAATAAGCAGTAAGCAATAAGGAGTAATCGGTAATCGGTAAACAGAATCCATCTCACGGTGTGTTGACTTCATGAAAAGACCCTTCGCCGCCAGCATCGGTCCAACTCATGGGGTACATCTTATCAATAAATTCCAATGAGTCCGAGGTTAGGTGAAGGGGGTGGAAGGTATCGATCATTACCGCCAGCTCGTGCGTTTCTTTTGCGCCGATACTTTTTTCTACCGTTCCCGGATGTGGGCCATGTGGTATCCCACCCGGATGAAGTGTGAAAGATCCGCGCTCGATTCCGCGACGACTCATGAAGTTGCCCTCCGCATAATATAGAACCTCATCACTATCAATGTTGCTGTGGTTGTAAGGAGCGGGTATGGAAAGCGGGTGGTAATCAAAAAGTCGCGGAACAAATGAACAGATAACAAAATTCCGCCCTTGAAAAGTCTGGTGAACCGGAGGGGGCTGGTGGATTCGTCCGGTAATGGGTTCAAAATCGTTAATGGAAAAAGCATAAGGCCACAGGAAACCATCCCAGCCTACTAAATCCAAAGGACTGTGATCATACACATACTGATGGAGAAATCCCTGCTTTTTAATCTTGACTAAAAATTCACCTTTCGATTTCTCGGTGACCAATTCCCGGGGAGCCCGAATATCTCGTTCACAATAGGGCGCGTGTTCGAGAAGCTGTCCCAATTGATTGCGGTATCGTTTCACAGTTTCAACAGGAGAGGCTGATTCTATGATCAACAACCTGAGCGGACTTTCGTCGAATTCAAGTTTGTATATAACCGTTCTCGGAATGACTATATAATCGCCCTTTTTAATGTCAAGCTTACCGAATGGAGAAATCAAAATACCTTGTCCGTCATGAACAAACAACACTTCATCACCTTCGGCATTTTTATAGAAGTAGTCCATCCGTCGTTGTTTAGGTGAGCAGATGGAAATTGAGCAATCGTTATTCATGAGCAACACTTTCCGGGCAGTGAGATAATCATCGCCGGTGCTGACAACCTTGGACGTATTGAGATGCGTTTGACGCAGGGCATAATCCTCTATTCTTTTGGCAGTATACTTAACAGGATTTTTTATTTCCTTTATCCGCGTAGGGGGATGGATGTGATACAGGATTGAATATATCCCCGAGAACCCCTCTGAACTAACCACCTCTTCTTTATACAAACTCCCATCCGGTTGCCTGAATTGCGTATGGCGCTTGGGTGGAATTTCACCTAACCGATGGTAATACATTCTCCTTAGTTTAAAATTTGAAATTTTAATCCGACGTGAAAAGCCTTAAAGTTTTGTTCTGTTTAATTCCGGAATTCTATCAAACATTTTAATTGCCCTCTTAAACACTTCGTTTGTTTCATTAAAGACGGGGTAGAAACCTTCATTACCCCATACCTTCCGGGCTATATGGGCTTTTACGTGAACCTTAAATAATTTTTTCTTAAGCCGGACCTCTTTGTTATCCCCTTTCACGTTGTTGCGCTCACCAGTGGCCACCAGGTCATTCAACATATCGTCTGTGACATCAAACTTTGAAAAGAAAGTTTCAAATCCCTTTCCTTCCAGATCTGCTTTATTTTTCTCTGCATAATTAAAGGTGTATTCCTGAAGCACAGAAGATGTATACAATTCATTCAGATAATGACTGTTTAAGGTAGTATCCAGTGGCACAAAATAATCGGGCATAATACCTCCACCTCCGTAAACGGTACGGCCATTTAGTGTGAGGAATTCCAATGAATCATTCACTTTAATACTATCGACATGAAAAAATTCCCCGTGATTATAGCGGCTGATGATGTCCCTTGCGTACTCATCCCCATCCTGATAAGGTTTCTGGATTGATCTGCCACTGGGTGTGTAGTATCTCGAAATCGTTAATCGTAGCTCAGACCCATCGCTCAAGTCGAAAGGCGATTGAACCAATCCTTTACCAAAACTGCGTCGTCCAACAACCAGGGCCCTGTCGTTATCCTGTAAGGCACCCGCCAGAATTTCCGAGGCCGACGCACTGCCCTCATTCACCAAAACTATAACGTCGCCATTTTCGAAATCACCTTTCGCGGTAGCAAAGGCTTCGGCGTTATATCTCCTCTCCTTCCCTTTTTGTGAAACGATCTTTTTTCCATCCGGTAAAAACTGATCTGCCATTTCTATAGCCAT
>JAYSOP010000822.1:0-1872 GCA_043722905.1 Chryseolinea sp. | reverse complement strand
CTCGACCATTTTCCTGTATCTGGGGTTGTTTCCATTCCTCGGTTTTGTGCTGCACGTAAAATGGGGAGTTTTCAAAATCAAGATAGGGATTCAGCGTGTTCGAATGCAGGGAAGGCACTAACGTCTTGTTATAAAGTTGCAGTACAAGCTTGTTGATACCGCTAATTCCGGCTGCCGACTCGGCGTGCCCGATATTCGATTTTACCGATCCAATAGAGCAATATTGTCGGTCATCAGTATAACGACTGAACGCTTTAACTAGCCCTTGTATTTCAATTGGATCGCCAAGTGAAGTTCCTGTGCCGTGTGCCTCCAAATAACTGATGGTACGTGGATGAATACCCGTTTTCTCTAAACAAGTTTCAATCATATCTGCCTGTGCTATCGGGCTAGGTACCGTCAAACCACTGACAGCCCCCACATGGTTAGTCGTGCTGCCCTTGATCACTGCATAAATTTCATCGTTATCTTCAATCGCTCGACTTAAAGGTTTCAACAGAACCGCTCCGATGCCTTCACCAGAAACATAGCCATCACCTTCCGCGCCGAATGAGCGACAACGACCATCGCTGGAATGCATATCCATCATTCCATAGGTCATATATTTATTCGGATGGATAGAAAGGTTTACGCCGCCAGCCAGGGCAACTTCACATTCACCATGACGGATGCTCTGCAGGGCCAAATGAACAGCAATAAGCGAAGAGGAGCAAACCGTATCAACCGCCATACTGGGTCCGTGGAAATTACAAAAATAGGAAACACGATTGGCAATCTGCGCGTAGTTTAAGGAGATCGGAATTTTTTCGCCGTGTGATACCACATCGGCAGCCATCATTGCATAATCATTGTGCATGACACCGACGTATACGCCGACGTCATTTCGTTTATTGGGTCCTCTTGGAGTAACCAGTGTTTTGGGTGTGTAGCCAGCGTTTTCTATGGCTTCCCAGCAAACTTCCAGAAATAATCGCTGCTGAGGATCGAGTAATCTTGCTTCCCAGGGTGAGATACGGAAAAACTGTGCATCGAAACAATCGGGGTTTTCAATAAACCCACCCCATTTGGACATGGCCTTACCTGAAGGAGATTTAACCCCGTCAAAATAGCCTTTATCCCAACGCGACTGAGGAACCTCTGTAATACTGTCTTTGCCCTCTTTTAAATTGGTCCAAAATTCCTCCAGATTGTTCGCACCGGGATACCTGCCTGCCATGCCGATAACGGCAATGTCCTCTACAACACCTTGTATCTTTTGTGTCATTTTTGGGAACTTGATGGCCGTCGCATCTAAAGCGTCTGACGAGCTGTGACTATTTTGCTGCGCATTTTCGCTGCTCTGTACTGTTCCAGAACTTTGTATATTCGCCAAACCTGCAACGGATTGACTCCATTTGGAAGGATATTTATTTGCTAGATATTCCGCTAACTCTTCAATATTGGTATATTCAAACAGCAATGTCGGTGCCAATGAATCATTAACTTTGCTTTCTAGCGCTCCGACTAAATCCAGCAGTAAAGCTGAGTCAAGTCCGAGTTCGTAATATCCGAGTTGCGTATCAATCTCATCGACTGACACATCGATTCTTTCAGCCATTAATTCAATTAAAAACTGTTCTGCTATAGAAACAGCATTAACGTCCACATGCTTGTTAACTAATGAAGCAACTTCCGAGACGACAGGTTCAGGGGTAATTGTAGGCACTGGCTTCTTTGACCGGGTCTCTTCTACTGGTTTATTTTTTTCCTTCCGCTGTGGATTGATAGCGCCTGCGTCACGAACCAGTTTGCAGGCATAATTATTCAACTCTGCAACCTTGTTTCCTGATTCGTTGAAAAATTCCAGATTCATATAAAGAAGTTCATTCTTTC
>JAYSOP010000821.1:0-2677 GCA_043722905.1 Chryseolinea sp. | reverse complement strand
CAGGAAGAAATTTTCGCACAATGAATTTCCGGATTTTGACATGATGAAAATTATTCTGACAGGCGAAAAGCCATTTATAGATGAAATTTTAGACTATGCCACATCACGATATAAGGAATTTACAGACAATTCAGGCGAAGTTGTGCTCTTAAACCCTGGATTGGTTGAATTTTTTAGAAATAGTTATGAAAGCTTGAGGACGAACATCAGCGTCTTGGTTAAAAAGGAATTGACGTATACTATTGTTAGCTAATTTTTTCCATCTTAAAAAAAATATTTTATGAAAGTTAAACATTTAGGAAGTCAGGGATTACAAGCCTCGCAACTGGGCCTGGGCTGTATGGGTATGAGTGATTTTTATGGAACGCGAAATGATGAGGAATCGATAAAAGTGATACACCGCGCCATTGAACTGGGCATTAATTTTTTGGATACTGCCGATATGTATGGGCCCTACACAAATGAAGAACTGGTAGGCAAGGCTATAAAAGGTAAAAGGGAACAGGTAGTGCTGGCAACCAAATTTGGTATTGTCCGTGATCCTTCTGATCCCATAAAAAGAGGCTTTAATGGCAAGCCTGAGTATGTTCAATCTTCGGTGGAAGGAAGTTTAAAGCGATTGGGTGTTGATGAAATTGACCTGTATTACCTCCACCGCAAAGATCCTGACACAAGCATTGAAGAAACTGTTGGAGCTATGGCCAATCTGGTACAACAAGGAAAAATTAAAGCCATTGGTTTGAGTGAAGTGAGCGCTGCCACTTTGCGTAAAGCGCATGCCGTTCACCCAATTACCGCTTTACAAACAGAATACTCATTATGGAGCCGCGAGCCGGAAGATGAGCTGTTAGACACCTGCAAGGAATTGGGAATTGCATTTGTGGCCTACAGCCCGTTAGGCAGAGGTTTTTTATCGGGCCAGATAAAAAAGTTTGAAGACTTTGATGCCGGTGACTACCGCAGGCATGCGCCACGTTTTCAGGGGGATAACTTTGAAAAGAATGTACAATTGGTTCAGAAAGTTGAAGCACTTGCGGAACGAAAAAATTGTACTACCTCCCAACTTGCTCTTGCATGGGTAATGGCCAAAGGAGAACACATTTTTCCCATACCGGGCACCAAACGCATTCAATACCTGGAGGAAAATGCAGGTTCTGTTGATGTTATTTTAACCAGTGAAGAAATGAATGAGATAGAAGCTATTGCGCCAAAGGGCGCTGTGGCAGGCCCAAGATATCCTGAGAATATGATTAGGAGTTTAAACCAATAGTTCACCCTAATAAACTGAAGAAATTACTGATTGATTAAAATATTCTGGGCAGCATTAAAACCTGAAACCAATAGAAAAATAAGGATAAGTGCCTTCATCAGAAAAGCCAACCAATCCCTGGATGACAATCAATTCAGCAGGAATAATATAAATTCCACCACCAGAGCCGCTGTGCCACGTGGTGGATTTTTCTTTTGGTATCCATACCCTGCCCACATCGTTAAAACCAATCAATCCAAACGATCCGGGAGAAATGTATGAGGTAAAATCGAAGAGTTTTATCCTTAGTTCAACATTATTATAAAAGACCGACTTGCCGGTAAAACGGTTAAGCGTGTAACCTCTTAAATTTAGAGGGCCGCCCAGCCTGTGTTGCTGGTAAAATGCAGGATAACCAAAATTGGTTCCGCCGGCTATCCTGTTTGCAATAACGATGTCAGAATTTTTTATCGGTATGTAAAAATCAAACGAAGAAAAAAGGTTCATGTACCAATTCTTAAATCCATTTAATTGTTGCATGGATCGCACATCCGTTTTCCATTCTATGCCTTTGTAAGGCACCAGGCTCCGGTCTTTTGAATTGATACTTATTCCGGCAACAAGACCGGTAAAAAACTGGTCACTAAATATCCTTTCATCGGGGTAGCTGGTATTGTAAGTTGTTAGAAATTTTCCTACATTATCTGATGAAGCACTGGTGTAAAACTCTACCGCCGGACCAACGCTAAACTTCACTACCGGCGATAGTTCCCTTTGTAATCTTACTTCACCTCTAACCAAATCGTAGTGATTTTGAAAAAACTTTCTCGTTTCTTCTTTCCTGTCTTTTAATATGCTTTCGTTGCCGGTTCCATAAAAATTATCTACGTTAAAAGGTCCGCGGCTTATAAAATCAACACTCAGGTCGTTGTTACCAAGGGCTTTCTTAAAACTTCCGTTGTATGTAAACATGATGGATTTCCACAACGTAGCGTAGTTAATATAAAACAGATGTTTTGAGGCGTACGGTACTTTTCTAAAACCCTGATTTTCTATAATGTATCCTACTCTTAATAGGAAACCCTGGTCGGGGTTAAAAAAGGCAGAGCCGGTCTTACGGTGCTGGTCATACACAAAACTTTTTCTATTAAATGTGTTAACCGTACTATCGTTCGATAGTTTAAAACGGGCTGGACCGTTGACGTTAAAAATATTATCCTGGTCGCGGCGGTCGTATACATACAACTTGTTTTTCTGCATCATCCTAGCCACGTAAAAACTATCGCGGCTGGCGCCACCTACCAACCTTATTTTGATAGGTGACAATCCGTCTCCCTTTACAATCCACTGGTCATTACCATCAAGGCCGTATAACCTTACTTCGTTAGTTGTTTCCGCAACAAATGTTCGCTGAAACAATACCTTTCC
>JAYSOP010000820.1:0-8807 GCA_043722905.1 Chryseolinea sp. | reverse complement strand
TTCAAAGATTATCCTGCATTTCAATTGCCGGCGGCATCCAGTTTCATAATTTTCCTTACGATTTTTGTCATGCTTGCCGGCGCGTTCTCCTACTGGTTTGGGAACTGGTCTGCTACCAGTGCGCTGATTTTGTTCCTATTCATTAATTTCCTTGTAGGGAAAGATTTTTTTTCAAAGCGATACAAAGCTTTTGGATTAGATTACAGTGTGCCGGCGGCGGAATATTCGGTAGACGCATTACGCGGTCTGAATGACAGCACCGCCATTGCCGAAGACAAAAAAGGAACATTTCCCATGCTTCAAAACTGGCGGAACAAATTCACCGGTGATAAAAAGCCGAAAATGGTCTTTCTCTGCGTGAGTGGCGGGGGAAAACGTGCGGCCTTGTGGACCTTCAATGCGTTGCAAACTGCAGATAGTCTTACCTCAGGAAAACTAATCGAAAATAGCATCCTTATCACCGGTGCATCCGGAGGGTTAATTGGCGCCAGTTACTTCCGTGAATTAAAACTGCGACAGAAATTAGGAGAGACCGTTAATCCATATGCGGCCATTTACCGGGAAAAAATATCGACCGACAATCTGAATCCCCTCATTTTTAGCCTGATGGCAAACGATCTTTTTGTCGGGTTTACACGCTTTGAATACGCTGGTAATTATTACCTGAAAGACCGCGGTTATACTTTTGAACAACAACTGAACTTGATAACGGATGGGCTAATGGATAGGAATATCAGCGACTACGATCCTTATGAAACCGAGGCGATCGTACCCATGATTATATTAAGTCCCACCATCGTAAATGATGGGCGAAAATTATACATCGCTTCCCGACCTGTTTCCTTCCTTAATTATGAACTGGTTAGTTTCCCCGAATATCCATCGCCAAAATTCAGTGGTGTAGATTTCCAACGACTATTTGAAGGCCATGGTGCATCCAATCTTCGCTTTTTATCGGCTTTGCGAATGTGCGCTACTTTTCCCTACATCACACCCAATACTACGTTGCCAACAAACCCTGCGCTATTCATTATGGACGCGGGTATTTCAGACAACTTCGGATTGAATGATGCAATCAGATTTCTGTATGCCTATAAAGAATGGATTGAAGCAAACACGTCAGGTGTCGTTTTCGTTTCCATCAGGGATTCACCAAAATTAGCGACGGTTCCCGTACGCGAAGGGCAAACACTGATGGATGCTTTCACCCAACCCATCAGCAGCGTGTATAACAACTTTGAAAATTTCCAAGACATCACCAGCGATCTTTTAATCGGTAATTCGAAGTCGTGGTTCCATAATAATATTGAACGGGTCGATATTGAATATCAGGCCGAATCATATGTACCCATCCTCCAAAAGATGGATAGTATCCGTAAGAACAATGCACGTGCCTCATTAAGCTGGCGGTTAACCACCCGTGAGAAACAAAGTCTTATTGACAATATGAACTCCGACAAAAACCGCGAGGCTGTGGAGAGACTGAAAGAACTTCTTGAATAATACCCCTCTTGTTACCCTGTTCCCAGGCATAATTTTAATCAAACCTATGGCTTATCCTGCTATTCGACTAAAATATTACGAGGAAAAAACAGAAGCTCAGCGATACGTATAATAGACACGTGACACCCAACGAACAACTTCTTTATACCCTTGAACTTATCCAGCTTGAAAGGCAGGCTGATCTGGAGCAATACCGCCAGAAAATTTTACTGAAGTCACTGCATCAAAGAACACAAGACGGCTCAACCTGGTATCCGGTCACACTTAAAAGAGATTACATTGGCACTGGTGAGCGCCCGACCATTGAAGTCGAACGAACAAATCACCTGGAAGCACCACATTCATTCCAAAGTGGAAAAGTGGTGAGTGTTTTTTCAAATGCCTCCGGAAAATCCACCAAGGAGCATATAAACGGGGTAGTCAATTATGTCCGTGACAATACTATGGTTATCACCATCAACGGAGATGACCTGCCGGAATGGCTGACCGACGGATTGTTGGGTGTGGATGTGATGTTTGATGAAATGAGCTATCGCGAAATGGAGTATACCCTGAAGGAGGTCATTAAGGCAGAAGGCAACCGCGTGGCTGAATTAAAAAGTGTATTACTGGGCAACACCAGAGCGGGCACCCAGCCGCACGGGTTGGTATTCAGTTCCATCAATATCTTAAATGATAGCCAGCAGGAAGCATTAAAAAAAGTGATGGAGTGTACAGATGTTGCTTTTATCCATGGTCCGCCGGGAACAGGAAAAACGACGACTCTGGTGGAGTCTATTAAACACACCATCAAAGATCAGAAGCAAGTTTTGGTGTGTGCTCCCAGTAACGCGGCAGTCGACCTGCTAGTGGATAAACTTAGTGAGCAGGGCTTACAGGTACTCCGCATTGGTCATCCTGCCAGGGTTACCGAACAATCTCTCAGCAAAACGCTGGATTTCAGGATTTCAACGCATGCAAACTACAAAGAACTACGTGGCCTGCGCAAAAGAATGGAACAACTGCGCTCCATGGCTTTTAAATATAAACGAAATTTCGGGTATCACGAGAAAGAACAGCGCCGGTTACTGAAGCTGGAAGTGAAAGTGCTGAAAGCGGATGCTGACTTACTTGAATTTTACATTGTTAATGATTTGCTCCAATCTATGGAAGCAATATGCTGCACTCTGGTGGGCTCTTCCCATCCGGTTTTGAGGGGGAAAAAGTTCAAAACTGTTTTTATTGATGAAGCGGGTCAGGCACTGGAGCCAGCTTGCTGGATACCGCTGTTAAAATCCGAACGCGCCATTTTTGCAGGGGATCACCAGCAACTCCCCCCTACCATAAAATCAATTGATGCGGCACGCAAAGGCCTTTCGGTAACACTTTTTGAAAAAGGGATTCACCATCAGCCCAGCCAGGTTTCTATGCTTCAGGTTCAGTACCGTATGCATCAGAAAATTATGGAATTTTCTTCAGCCTATTTTTATGAAGATAAACTGATTGCACATGAATCGGTTAGCACCCGATTATTGAGGCCATACCAATTGCCTGTTGAATTTATTGATACGGCTGGGTGTGGTTATTATGAAAAACAAGACCCTGAAACCCTAAGCCGTCTGAATATTGAAGAGGCTCAGCTACTGATACACCAGGTTGAAGTATTGGTTGAGGATATTGGATCGAGCACATGGATCGATGAGCAGATCACCATGGGTATCATTACTCCCTACAGCGCACAGGTAGACCAGCTTCATAAACTGGCAGAGGCGTCGGCTATTCTGGAACCCTTGTACCGTCTGATCACGATCAATACGGTAGATGCCTTTCAGGGTCAGGAGCGCGATGTTATTGGAATTAGTTTCGTCCGAAGCAATGAAAAAGGGGAGGTCGGTTTTTTGAGTGACATCAGACGGACCAATGTGGCTATGACGCGGGCAAAGAAGAAATTGATTATGATCGGGGATAGCGCAACGCTTAGTTCCCATCCTTTTTATCTGGAGGTTCTGGATTATGTGCAAAAGGAAGGATTTTATAGGAGTGCGTTTGAACTAAGCTGAGGGAAGTTTCAAGTTGCAGCTTTAAAGTTTCAGATTGTGTTGTCCGAAGAAAACGAAACTCCATAATAAAATGGCCATTACCCAATTTAAGTCAATTTTTCTTATCATGTTACGAGAGAAAGACCCTTTGTTAAAATGCACGTGCACACTTAAATCCCGTAGGGATGGCCTTATGGTAGAAATTTGGACAGGAGTAAATTTAAATCCCGTAGGGATGACCTTATGATTTGAGAACACTGAGTGTTTCGGCGAATGCAACCATAATTTAAGAGGGACTTGCAGACGAACGAGTTAAATTCACTTGTGCTTTCAATAAGTTGAGCTTTTGTTTAATTCGATTCTGCGTCCTTATAAGAGGCCGTCCCTCTGGGCCCTCTGGGACTTGGTTGTGAGAATCCGTTTTTCTACCATATGGTCGTCCCTAATGGGACTTAATTAAATGCTTAAGGTTTAAAGTTTAAAATTTATCGCCGATGACCTTTTCGGAGCGGGTGCTTATATTTTATAAGGGTTTGAAGATTGAATCTCGATTGCCGGAGGGCATTAAGGTATTAAACCCTTATCAGGATGCCACAGCCTTTGGGTTATGCGAGTTGTTCTATGAAAAATATTATCATGATAACAAGGAGCGATTCTTTATTCTAGGTATTAACCCAGGGAGGTTCGGCGGGGGCATAACGGGTATACCTTTTACAGACCCAGTCAAACTGGAATCGATCTGTGGTATTAAAAATTGTCTTCCGAAGAAGGCGGAACTCTCAGCCGATTTTATTCACCGGGTAATTGATGCTTTTGGCGGAGCGGATAAATTCTTTTCCAGATTTTATTTCAACTCCGTGTCACCCCTGGGATTTACCCTGTCAGGAAAAAATCTGAATTATTATGATAGCCCGGAAATGTTGAAATCGCTGGAGCCTTTTATTCATCAGAATATTCGTCTCCAGTTAACATTTGGCATCCGGCGGGACACAGCTTTCTGCCTGGGTGAAGGGACAAACTATAAATACCTACAAAAAATGAATGATCAGCATCAATATTTTAACAAGATCATTCCGCTTGCCCATCCAAGATATATCATGCAATACAAACGCAAAAAGATTACCCAGTACCTCGATGACTATCTCCTAAGACTAACCGATGTCCTTTAACGTCGCTTTTTTGCTCCCCTTACAGGCTGGGCCGTCCAGGGATCCTCAGGCCATGAATGTTTGGGATAACGTGACCTTAATTCTTTCCGCACTTCGGTATAGGTATTACCCCAAAAGCTTTTTAAATCCTGCGTAACCTGAACCGGTTTATACCCGGGAGACAAAAGATGCATGATCACTTTATTTCTTCCCTCATTTACTGAGGGGGTTTCAAGCATACCGAAAACTTCCTGCAGTCTCACTTCCATGACGGGTGGCCTTCCATCGGGAAAATAATTCAATTTGATCAAAGACCCAGTAGGAACTAATAACCGCGCAGGTGCCAGTTGCTGAAATCTGGTATTCATCTCCCAGGAAATAATGGAGGATAAAACTGAATTCAGGTCAAGTCGTTGTAATTCACTGCGTTTATAATAGTCACTTAAAAAAGGAGCAAGCCAATTTTCCAGCGTTTGGAGAAGATGTTCATCTGAAACCTCCGGCCAGTTTTCCTCCGGTCTCCATTTTTTGAGGCTCAATATTCGGGCCTGCCACAAAGTATGATCGTCCTGCCAATTGAGAAATGAAAGGCCAGTTTGGCGGATTGTTTCGCAGAGAACCTGAATTCTTTGCTCATCCGGTATTTCTTTTATGACCTTACTGGAAAGGACAAGGTTTCCGACACGCAGGTCACGGGTTGCCGTAACCATTTCGCGCGCAGCATCCCATGATACCACTTCCCTTTCCAACGCGAATAATGTAAGGTCTTTTTCATCCAACGGAGCAGCCAGAAAAATTTTACCTTCGCGTGACCCCGCATCCACCTGAGCAATGGCTAACCATCCCTCGCGATGGAGAGGATCATGATCCGGAAGCTTTGCGATGCGTCCGTTTGACATTTTATATCGCTCGCTGTGTTTTTCTATTTGCCTGCCAATGCGTTCAGGATAAACTGACATGATCCATTTACCAACCTGTGAATCAGAAACGGGAGAGTTATCGCTCTGTATCCGGAAAAGATTTCTCCAGGACAAGGCTATGCGTTCAATGCGGTCTAATAAAAATATTTCAGATGGTACATTTTCACCTTTCCTCCACTTTCTCAGCAATTCAATTCTCAAAGAAAGGTCTGCCCCCGAACCCTTCGGTAAGGGATCGCGCTCTTCAAGAAGCGCCGCAATATCCGTTGCAAGGGCCAGTTCGCTTCCATGATCCAAAGCAGTGTTTTTCGCTTCCAGCAACATATGTGCAATCCGGGGATGCGTTGGTAAGCGAAGCATTTCTCTTCCCTTTTGGGTAATCACATTTCCCTGCACGGAACCTAGCTCCTCCAACAACTGCTGAGCCTGACTGACAGCACCCGCCGGTGGTTGAGTAACCCACGTTAGTTCATCAATATTTTGAACGCCCCAGTTACGGAGTTCGAGCACCAATGGGGCAAGGTCGGCTTCGAGAATTTCAGGATTTCGGTTGGGTATTAAGTTGGAATGAATGCCGGTGCTCCAAAGCCTGTAACAAGTTCCGGGGCCTAGTCTGCCCGCCCGGCCTGCCCTTTGGTCTGCAGCATCTTTTGTTACGCGGATGGTTTCCAAACGGGTAAATCCACTCCGGGGATCAAACCGGGGGACGCGTGCATAACCGCTGTCGACTACAATAGAAACTCCTTCAATAGTTAAAGAGGTTTCAGCGAGGGATGTGGCCAGTACCACTTTCCTTTTTCCCGATGGATGCGGCAAGATCGCTTCTTTCTGTTTGTTAAAGTTAAGGTCTCCATATAAAGGATATATAAGGACCGGGAGATTTTCCATCGCGAGTAATTCAGCGGTCCGGATAATCTCTCCGGCACCTGGAAGAAAAGCCAGAATATCTCCGGAAAGCTCATGAAGTGCTTTCCTGATTCCTCTGGATACCTGGATGGCAATGGACTCCTTCTCATTCTGAGGAAAGTATTGAAACGATACGGGATATTGCCTGCCCGAACTCGTTACAACCGGAGCCTGAAGTATAGAAGATAGTTTCGCGGTATCCAAAGTGGCAGACATGATTAATATCCGGAGATCATCGCGCAGAACTTGTTGAACCTGCAACGCCAGTGCCAAGGCAAGGTCGGCATGAAGGCTTCTCTCATGAAATTCGTCAAAAATGATCAGTCCGATTTCTTCAATAGCACTATCTTTTTGGATTATTCTGGTAAGAATTCCTTCCGTAACAACTTCAATTTTCGTGGCTTGGCTGACGCGGTTTTCAAATCTAACCCGATACCCTATGGTTTTCCCAATTTCCTCTTGCCTGACCTCTGCCATCCGCATCGCCACCGAACGGGCAGCCAACCGCCGAGGCTCGAGCATGATTATTTTTTTACCAGCCAGCCAGGGTTCATTAAGTAAGTGTATCGGAAGCACAGTGGATTTACCTGCCCCGGGAGGAGCCTGGAGAATGGTTACGCGATTTCCAGATAACTTTTCTTTTATCTCAGAGAGAATATCCAGTACAGGATAAGCCATCCGGCAAAAGTACAAAGCGAATATGAATGGAGTGCCTAAACTTGCCAAAAGCTTAAGGGCTAAAAAAAAAGGCAACCCTGTAAGAGTTGCCTATGAGCTGATACCGTATTGATATTATTTACCTAACCCTCCACCACGAGTACTCCGGCCAAGATTTCCATCACCTAATCCTTCATCCTCATCCTCGTCTGTTTCACTGTAAGCCGATGAACCATGTGTCTTCGTTGAAGATTCATGGTCATCTTCTTCTTTCTGTGAATTTAGATCTCTTTCCGAAGCATCACTTTCACTAGTAATACCGTTTAATTCAGCATCTTCTTCATTTCTTCCAGGGCGGATTCCTTGTGAGGGGTGCGAGGCACGACCCCCCTGGCTTGATATTTCACGTTGTTTATTCTTATCCATTGACGCGAAACCACGATTAGAGGTATCCCCTTGCGCAGAGGCACGTCCCCCCCTGCTTGCGACATCCTTTTTTCTGTCGTCATCCATAGAAGCAAAACCTTTTCCCCCTCTATTTCCTTTTCCTTTTCCCTTTGGGGCCATAACCTTTCTTTCCCGACTACAACTGTAGCGCGCGCACGTCAGATACAATATTATGCCAGTGCCGATTGGAGGAAGAATTCCAAAATCCTGCGGACTTATATCTACAAAGGCTCATGGAAGGGGAAGGGATAACAGTTACTGCCTGCGGGATAACGTACCCTATACTGGCAGACCAAAAATCAAAAGGTCTCAGCCAGCTGAGACCTTTGATTAACTCATGTTGTTCTTAGTAACTGCGAGAGCCTAGCGTTCACGATTTTCGCCAGAAGGATTGCTTTGATTCTCCTGGTTAGTTTTATTAGCGTTATTCTGGTTAGCCAGATTTGCTGCATTTCTACGGTTATTGCCGCTTGCCTCTCCTCCTTTTCTCCCAATTTCAGCCATATGAGCACGGTTCTCACTTACAGCTTCTCCTCCCTTCCTAGCAATCGCACGTTGCTGCTCTTGGTTCATCGAAGCGAAACCACGATTAGAGGTTCCGCCCTGTCCTTGACTTTTTCTTTGTGCCATAATTATTTATTTGTTATTACATTTATTCTATTCATGTAAACAAAAATAATATGCCCGCTATTGTACATGCGTTCCGGAAATTTCTACTCACAGCGGTTTGAAAATTTTCTCTTGACTCTGGCCATCGCAAGTGATATCTCTTAAAATCCAACCGTATACCACAGCGCATCCTCTAAATGCAGTTTATCGCCTTCAGCTGGTACTGTCTAATTTCTAATCATTGGACGCGGTTGGTATCTCCCACTCAAACATCTCCTAATTGTCAGCCTTCATGAGCGGCTTTCTTGGGGGAGAAAAATGTACAATCAAGTTGTGTATTTTGCCCAATACGATATATCATAGCTGAAATCATACACATAATGCGACTGCTTGAATCAATTAGAATCACAAATCAGTTCTTTTTTGCATTCATTTCGCGAAGGAAGTTAGGCTACCTGCCTTTGGATCTAAAGCATTAGACCAATTCAACGACCGACTGTCTCGCAAGGCCGCCGAATAAACTTTATATCAGCCAAGTGGCGATTACCTGCTAATAATTACGAGATTTTACTGCGCGACCTAACGGATTTGGCCATCTC
>JAYSOP010000819.1:0-4079 GCA_043722905.1 Chryseolinea sp. | reverse complement strand
TGGCCATTCAATCGGCGTGGAAATCCGTTTTATTAAACCTTTTGAAGGAGTTGCGCAGACTCTATTGACAACAGAATCATTGTCGGAAAATCAAACTAAAGTAATTTGGGAGATGAACGGACAAAGCAAATACCCTTTCAACCTGGTAAATATTTTTTTGAATAATATGCTGGGTAATGATTTGCTGGAAAGTCTCAGTAACTTAAAATATAATCTTGAGAAACAGGAGAATAAAGTGAGCGAGTTATCGGCTACAGTCTTAAATTAAATAATAAATCCGTATTAAATGGCTGCTCTAAATCCTTGCCAACACAAAAAAAAGACATTCTTGTTTTCGGGAGTGCCGAACTGGCTGCACTTTTGGGAGAGCATGGACTGATTGATGAATACCGGATAATGGTAAATCCGGTTGTGTTAGGGAACGGAACCCCACTATTCAGAGGTGTAAGACTAAATTGAATTTCAGCGTCGTGAATTCGAGGACATTTACTTCAGGAAAGGTTTTACTGAATTTTGCTCCTGTCAGGGAAGGTGTGAAGTAAGTTTATAGAATCGATGTTAAACCCTGCATTCTCATTGGTAAATGGTTAACACGAAAGCAATCTTCCGTGACGAAATTTTTCTTTTGCGGCTGAGCTAGACCAGGATTTGTATAACGATATAGTTATGGGTAGAATAGAATAACTGTCCGAAGAACCTGAAAAATTATCGGAACAATATTCGCAGATTGAGAATAATTGCCTTTTTTTTTCTTTTGTTAGTGTTAGTATAGTATATTTGTTTATTGAAGTTCATTAAGATGTTTATTAGTGGGCAACAATAGTTTATTTTTTTTAACCTTAAAACAAAAAACGCTATGGCAAAAAAAGCGAAAAAAGCTGCAAAAAAAGCAGGAAAGAAGTCTGCAAAAAAAGCAGGAAAGAAGGCAGCTAAGAAATCTGCAAAGAGAAAGAAGTAATGAACCAACCCGGGCTTCCGGGTTTATCATTTGAGAAAACCTGGGTAGAAATGCTCAGGTTTTTTTTGTTGCCAATGATGGCCTAATTGAATTTTCGGATTATTTAGCTGATGACTGTCAATGAAACGCGACATTTTTTTGTGAAAAAAATTCTCATATCATTTCGTGAAGTATATCCAAACTATCATGGGAGCTTCTTTTCTAATTCAACCTGAAATGACCTCTTATTTCAGGGTTCCAGCCTCCTCAAAAGAACTCCCTATTAATAGAATTTAAGGATCAGAGCTTTGACCTTTAAATGTCTGCTGATTCTACTATTTTTTTCCTAGCGCCATGGGACTTTCCGTGACATATTGGAGATGACAGTCGTGAGTGATTTCTCGTGGGTTTAAGCGATTGTTCATCGATTTTTGCTTCAGGGTAACCACAGTATGATGTTACGCAAATTCGTTTTTTTTAGTCTTAAATGCTGTGTGGAGGAATAAAATATCAATGTGCTGGCCTGGCTTGTCAAGAAATTTTATCCGCCTCATGGGCAGTTTAAAGTTCACGATTTCGATACGTCGGTTGGATCCGTACAGGGAATAATTTTTCTTATAATACCTGGCGGATGGCTAAATGATGTTTGCATCTACCTGGCAATATTCGGGTTCTGTCGAGGGGAAAAGCCCTTTTTAAACCTGAAATATCAGATCTGATTTAATTCCACAGTAAAAGGAATTTACGATTCCCTTAGGTCAGGAGTCATTTAATCCGTTTAATACAGAGAGAAGACTCTCTCCAAATGACTTCAAAAACAGCCCTTGCAGGGGAAGGATTTTTTACGGTTAAGATAAAAGATGAAACGCCTATTAGGATAATTTAGCTAACACCTGTATTTTAGTGAAAGCTTAAGTGAATTTTATCTCGAGCCTTGATGATGTTACAGAAGAAAATACAACAAGAACCATCAGGACTTAGCTTAAATTCACAGGGAAAAATTCTTATCATTGTCTTTATTTTTTTTCGATTAACTTTTAAAAATTAACTCTTAAATTAAAAAACGCTATGGCAAAAAAAGCGAAAAAAGCTGCTAAAAAATCAGCAAAAAAAGCCCCTAAAAAGGCAGCAAAAAAAACGGCAAAAAAAGCGACTAAGAAAACCGCTAAAAAAGCTGGAAAAAAATCTGCAAGAAAACCGAATGCAGCCTTCATGGCTCCCCTTACACTCAGTCCAGCCTTAGCTGATGTAATTGGAAGCAAGCCCCAACCCAGAACTGAGATCATCAAAAAAATCTGGGATTATATTAAGAAAAACGGACTACAGGATTCCAAGAACAGAAGGATGATCAACGCTGATGCTAAATTGAAAGTACTTTTCGCCGGCAAAGGTCAGATCTCTATGTTTGAATTAGCCAAGGTTGTAAATAACCATGTTAAACAACAATAACTGAACTCGGTAACCCTAGGGGTAAGATCACATTATTGTAATCAGAGTCATCTGTCTAAGGCGGATGACTCTGTTGCTTTAAGCCATTCTGATTTTTGCACAACCATAATTTTTTTCGAATACTTTTGATAGCGGCATCGTCTGCCCAAAAAAGTTTTGTAGCAACTACGTGTAATGTAAGTGGGTGAAATTTTCCACCGGAATGTTACCGCCGGAAATCAAGCTATTCGTTTCAGCAATGATTCTATTGAATTGCATAAACTGCGAAAATCATTGTGCTTGTTTAGAAATTGGGTAGCTCCCAACGCCGAATATTCTTCGGTCTCGCTTGGATTTATTTTGGTTGAATACATGATTACAGGAACGGATTCCAGTTTTTTATTTTGGCGAAGTTCCGTCAAAACTGTTTTACCATCCATCAGGGGCATATGAATATCCAGAAATATATAATCAGGAATAATAGCATCTCTCAAAATATTCAACGCTTCCTTGGCATCGCGGGCCAGTAAACATTTGGCTAATGGATTCACTGTCTTCACAGCTTTGTAAAAAATCTCCATGTCCTCAGGGTCATCATCAATATTCAATACGACCATACCTCTATTTTTTAACTATTGATTTTTTGACTCATTAATAACTTACGACAGTCGGTAAGATATCTTATGAAACGCTTTGACGAGCAGAATCGTACAAATATTTAGACAAATGGCATTTAGAATAGGCAGGCGACTGTATACGATCAGAAATTTTCTTAAGTGAAGCGGCAGTATACCGACTGTTTAGAAATGCTGCTTTAGTGTGTCTACCGTGTAGCTTTTGTGGTATCGGCAAAGTGAAGGCTTACCTGAGGATGCATTGTATAAAGTCGGTACATTGAACCATCATCCACGAGCAGACCGCTTGATTTATTATTCTCCATGATAGGATTCAGTTTATATTTTTTCCAGTCGATTAAGTTACCAGAAACAGCGACATTTGTACTCCATTCACTCCAGTCTTCAAATGCTGTGCCATGGTAGTATGCATAATATAAACCTTCGTAAGCCACGATTTGATTAACTGCCACGCCGAATTTATCGTAACTCTCAGGACCTTTTTTTATTACAGGCTCATCTTTTACATTTCGCCATTCCAACAGGTTCACGGAGGAAGCAAGCCATATTGCCTCATCATTGCGCTCATAAAAAAGGTACCAAACACTGTCTTTAATAAACACGGCGGGAGTGCCGTATGGCCCGGGGGTTAACGGCTGACCATTTGTATAACTGATTTTCAACGAGCCATGATCCTTCCAATGTATTTTATCAGCAGATGTCATCATGTGCGCAATGTCATTTCGGCCTTCGGCAAACATATAATACACACTATCGGATTTCACTACCATCATATCCTCCGCCCAGCTTTCATTGAAAATAGGGTTATCCTTGTAACGTGTCCAGGTAATACCATCCGGCGACGTGGCATATCCCAGTGCCATAGTGGCTTCCGCCCGATCTTCTCTGAATCCGGTATACCAAAGATGATAACCATCTTCCTCTTTTAAGATATAACCTCTTTCGCGGATTGCCTGATCCCAGGTGTCTCCTCCTGTGCCTTTAAACACCGGATTTTTATCATAAGCCTTAAAAGAGACCATCTCCTCGCGAACATTCTCTGTTGTTGGATTTTGTGTTTCTCGATCGGTGGAGTTTTG
>JAYSOP010000818.1:0-11246 GCA_043722905.1 Chryseolinea sp. | reverse complement strand
CCTTTCCAATCTTCACATTCTCGACTACGATTATTATTTCAAAGTCATCGATTCGTTGTTAACACAAAATCATACGCAACCTCTATTGCTTTTTGATGAAGTACTAAAAAAAGGTTTCGATGGTCATAATTTTATTGTGGGATTAAGCGAACATCTCCGCAATTTACTCGTCTCGCAAGATGCCCGTACCGTCCAATTGATGGAAGTGCCTGAGAATGTGAGAAAGAAATATGCAGACCAGGCAGTGTCTTCACCCCCCGCTCTTTTACTTACCTGGCTTAACATTGCCAATCAATGCGACATCAATTACAAAGCATCCAAAAATCAAAGGCTGTCCGTTGAGCTGGCCCTGATGAAAATGGCACACGTTGGTCATATCCTTAAAGCTGATCAAATGAACCATGCTAATGGCAATGTACAGGGAAATCCATCCGCTGAACAGCCAGCGCTAAAAAAAAAATTAGTGTAGGGTCTGATGATTTACCCCCAGACTTCCCTGACGAGCACGCATCTCCTGCTCCGCGACTTGAAACCTTTGTTATACCTGAGTTAATTAAAAAAAACGGGCCCACTTTTTCAAGTTCAGCAGAGCCAAAAACCAAAAGTATCCCAAAGACACTCCAGATTACCGGTCTGTTAAAAACAGAATTGAAAACAGACGCCTTACAAAGTGCGGGCCTGATTGAAATTGTTTCGGAAGAGGCGTTTACGATACAAGAACTTCAGAGCGCCTGGATGACGTTTGCAGACCAGCGGAAAAAATTCCAGGCAGAATATCAGTTGCTTTCACAATCCTATGAACTTCAGGATCACATGATCATTGTGCAATTATTAAGTCCGGTGCATGAAACCATGCTGAATAACATTAAAGTTGAACTAACCGCATTTCTACGGGAAAAATTAAGAAATAACTTCATTCAGATCACTGGTCATTTGCAAACCGGCGAGGAGAAAAAAGTAATGTACACCAACCGGGAAAAATTTGATTTTCTGGCAGATAAAAATCCCATCCTTAAAGAACTGAAAGACAGACTTGGGCTGGATACTGATTTTTAACGCACTGGCTACACGCGAACCAGGCATTTGTTTTGGTCCCCAAACGGGCCCTTCAGGGATGCACACACATTGCGCAGTTTTCCCCGAACAATACTGTTTTTGAGTGTACAGTTCTAATCGGCAAATCCGGTCAGAACAAACCGGCCCGGTACCTATTCATCGTCACTCACAAACAACCCCCACCCGTCACCTTCTTTGGTAGTGTTGTTATCAAACGTTTTCACCCATTCCCTGAATAACAAACGAAAGGCTTCGATTTCATCCCGCAATAGTTGTACATATTGCTCATTTACGATTCCAAGATATTTGATGGAGGCTGTTTGTGTGAGTAAACTTCTCGCGTGAATTTTGACCACTGTTGCATTTTCCATTTTGTGAACGTAATAATCCATGGCTTCTGCTCCTGCGATTTTAGCGGGCAGAATCATGGCATCTTCCAGCATGCTTTCACGATGCATCCTGGCCATGCTTTCATCACCAAAGGTATCCACGATTTGTTCGGTCAGATCCAGGATCTCCAGGGCCTTTTTATAGATCGGCAACTCTTCCAGATTTTTGTCCTCATCCCCGGAATCACCCCCATCAGTATCGTCTTCATCTTCCCACATAATACAGTATTGAATCTTGGCTAATTTGCAGTAGAAATTTTATTTGTGTTAAGGTATTTTAAAAAACACTTCTCCTGCGTGTTGACCTTCGCCTGGTGGTAGTTCCAAATAGCATCCCAAACACCCCTCTCACAAGCTCACGTCCTACCTGCTTAGCCACAGGAGAGCCGATGACTTGTTCAAAGGTTGATTTCTCTTTTCGTCGCACTGGAGCAGATGCTTCCTGTGCCTCCTCCCGATTTTCCTTCATGCGCTCTTCCAGTATTTCAAAAGCACTTTGAGGATCAATAGGCTCCTTGTATTTACGGAACATTTCAGAACCTTGCTGCAACGCCTCATATTCCGGTCCCGATAGCGGACCCATGACCGATGCCGGAGGTGCCAGGTGCGTAACGACGGTTGCTGTAGGGATACCCTTTTCATTCAAAACAGTGATGAATGCTTGTCCCGTGCCCAATTGAGTAAACTGTTGTTCCATGTCGTAAAATTCCGATCTCGGAAAAGTTTTGATGGTCTCCCGCAATGACGTCACATCATTGGGAGTAAACGCGCGAATAACATGATGAACACGGTTTCCCAACTGAGATAGAACAGACACTGGCACATCAGAGGTTAACTGTGTACAGAAAAAAATGCCCACCCCTTTCGATCGAATGAGTCTTATGATCTGATCGATCTGATCCATAAAAGCATCGGAAGCATCTTTAAACAAAAGGTGTGCTTCATCAAGAAAAAATACCAGTTTGGGTTTATCAATGTCACCGGCTTCCGGCAACGCCTGATAAATTTCCGCGAGTAAAGCCAGCATAAAAGTAGAAAATATCGCGGGCTGTTGTTGTATGTCGGATACATTGAGCATACTGATCACACCCTGGCCATCAACTTTTTGGAAAAGATCGCCGATGTCAAATGAAGGCTCACCAAATATCTGGTCTACACCTTGTTGTTCCAGTGAAACGATCTTGCGTAGAATTGTGCTGGACGTTGAGGTGGATATTTTTCCGTACTCATGCCTGATCTCTTCAGCACCTTTTTCTTCTGTCAGATAATGCAATACTTTTTTCAGGTCATTAAAATCAACGATCGCAAGTTGTTTATCATCAGCGTATTTGAACACCACATTGAGCACGCCGCTGAGAACCTCATTTAAGGATAAAATCTTGCTGAGCAATACCGGCCCGAATTCAGTGACAGTCGCACGCATTTGCGCTCCCAACTTTCCACTTAAGGAATAAATTTCGAGCGGAAATGCCGCTGGTTGATAGGTTATCCCGAGGGCTGTTGCCCGTTCCGATAGCTTCGGATTGGAGGAAGCCTCTTTTGCCATTCCTGAAAGATCTCCTTTCATGTCCGGCATAAAAACAGGAACTCCTGCGGCCGAAAGCTGTTCAGCAATCAGTTGTAAAGTCCGGGTTTTCCCTGATCCCGTCGCGCCGGTTACTAACCCGTGCCGCGTCATCATCTGCAACGAAAGATTCACTTTCGCTTCTGCCAGAATCTCTTTATCCAATACCCCGGCTCCCAGATAAATGGAAGGGGTTTTAAAATCATACGACTGATTAATCGCCTGTATAAATTTATGCTTATCCATAGGTACCAAACTTACTAAAAAATAGTCATCAGGCATTGGGTACAGGGCATTAGGGGTTAGGCATTAGGCAATAAGGGAAATAGGGAAACTTTATTGTCCGGGAAAAGCGAAAGTCCATAAAAAATGATATTACGATTTAAATCAACTTTTCTCATAATGTCACGATAGGAAGGCCCTTTGCTAAAACGCTTGTGCATACTTAAATCCCGTAGGGATGGCCTTATGGTAGAAATGCTGATAAGAGTAAATTTAAATCCCGTAGGGATGACCTTATGATTTGAGAGCACTGAGTGGTCCGGCGAATGCAAGCATAAAATCAAGAGGGACCTGCAGACGGATGAGTCGAATTCATTTGCACTTTCAATAAGTTGACCTTTATTTAATTCACTTCTGCGTCTTTATAAGGCCGTCCCGCTGGGACTTGTTTCCAGGGAAGAGACATTGTTTGCTACCATAAGTTCGTCCCCACGGGACCCCACGGGACTTAATTAATGCAAAGGAAAAAATTTTTCCCGGACAACAATGAATAAAGGAAATAGGGAACTTTGGATAAGGCATTCATTGCGTCGGGAGTCGGAGCTCTCTAATTATGGTCAGACAAAGCCGAATCAATAAATTACGAAAATTTCAGGAATAATGCTCGGTGATATCTGCCTGGAAATTACATGTATCTTACACGCTCTCCCGGGAGGTATTCTTCAAATGACGTCAAGGGATTGACAACTACAAATTTCGCAATAGTTCGTATAGCAACTACTTTTCCGGTTCGGGATAATTCTGGAAGGTGTATAAGAATCCTATTGAAAAAACCTGACTTAATTGAGTGCCCGTATCCTGATCATAATCGTACAATAAAATTCCGCCGAGGCCAACGTTGATATACTTTCCGACCTTGGCGATCAGGTCAAGGTCAACCCGATGATCCAATCTTTTGGCTTCGAGGGTTTCATAGTTGGCAAACATCACGTATCGCCATTTGAGGTTCACGTTTTCATAGATCTTTTTGTCGAACTCAGCCAATAACTGAAATCCCAACCATTCGTAGCGAACATTTTCACTTGGATCCACACCGTAGGGCATGGGGCCTACCGATGTCACGAACCGCCCAGGATCCTGGACAATGGTAACACGGGGTGCCAAAGGCGCAATCCGCACCTTAAAGTAATCAACCGGATGATACTCCAGGCCCAGGGCCCCGGTAATAAAAGCAGGGGCGAAAATATCGGAAATCAATAGTTCAGTACCATCATCCGGATAGTTATAGCCTTTAGAGAACTGGCTAAGAAAATTCAGTGACGTAAACAAGGCCCATTTACTACTGATGTCGTAACCGTATTTTGTATCGATGTAAATGCGGTCAATGGTTTTCCTGTATCCCAGGCCAGAGTTATTGACAAACCCGAAGGCCATGTCTATATCATTATCCCAGGAAGCCTTGTCCTGCTTGTAATTGGCTCTATAATTAAACAGGGTATTGAATCCAAAAGCATTGATACCGCCTGCTTTCCAATTAGAGGAAAAAGAAGCCTGGTTGAGGTTCAGGGAAAAGTTTAATTTTTTCTTCCATAGTATGGTGTCGGGTTGCGTGGAATTCTCCTGACCAAAGCCTAATAATGGAAGCATTAAAAAGCATAAAATTGCTCCGGGGGAGGCAGTGAAAAGTTTCATGTTGATCGTATTTATGCAATTATTGGATTAAAAAACAATACCAACAATACACAAAAACCGCGGGTTAAATATTATTTAATTTTATCTCGTCGAGCGCGAGCTCGGTCAGTGGCTTGGTAATAAATTTAATCACATGGTTATTATTAACAATCTTGTCGATATCCCGCTTGTTATCAGAACTCGACAGGATAATAACCTTGCATTTATTCCGCACGACCTCATTAAATTTCTCGAATTCATAGAGAAAAACAAAACCATCCACGATGGGCATATTAATATCTAAAAAAATCAGGCTGGGGAGATTTTCTGCGGAATTCTGATTTTCCCTCAAATAATCAAGGGCGGCTTTTCCGGAACCCTTGACTTCAACCCGGGTGGCGAATTTCGTAATTTCAATGATCCTTTTACTGATAAAATTATCAGTGTCGTTATCATCAACAAGCATGACCAGGTCTATGGCTTTAGTATCCGTTTGCATTAACATTCAGTAAAGAAGGAATCACTTGAGGGTGTATCACTAACAAAAATATTGCTTTTTTCAACATATAGTAATCAGGCTGGAAAAAGCCCAATTAGGGGAGTAATAAAAGGCGGTGATTTGGTCAAAATGATTATTGACCACGCATAATCTTCAATTTCTCACCTACAGAAAGAGAGAAATCTTTTTTACCATTCCATTCCATAATTTGTTTGATGGTAACACTATACTGCCGGGCTATGCTATATAATGTATCGGAAGTTTTAACTTCATGAAAAACTCCGGCATTCATCATGGGGTTTTGGGTTTTATCTTCCGGCTGCACTGATTTGGGATTTTGCGCCTCTGCAAGCTTTAATACCTGTCCCGGATGGATACCCTGTTGAAGGTTCAGATCATTGAGGTTAACAATATCCATTACCGACATATGATACAGGTTGGCTATCGCATAGAGTGTTTCCCCCGCTTTTACCGTATGGTCCCTGCTTTCAGCAAGGTCCATCGCATTTTCAGGGGTGGCAAGGTTATATTCAGGAACAGCAACGTGAATAACTGTTTCAGTATCCTCGAATGTTGCCTCCGTTTTATCTGTCTGTAATATTTTAACAGAATCTACAGCTTTTGATGGAGCCTCCTGAGCCACATTTTCGGCATCTGAATGAACAACAAAGGAATCGGTCGTCAGAACAACCTTCTGTGGAGATTCGGTTTTCACTGACCAATCGAAAGTTTCCTGTCCGCTCACTTCGAGCGGATTTTTAACCCCACTGATAACCATATCGGTTTTAGGACGTTTTGAGGCCAGAAATAGCATCGTTCCCGGTGCAGGATTAATTTCCTCATCCATGCGATTATATCGCTTTAGTCTCTGAACCTGGATCCCATATCGCTGACTAATAGCCCATAGTGATTCACCTTCTGATACTTTATGAAAATCTTCAGAGCCCTTCAGGCGCTTTCTTCCTAAAAAATAAAACTGCCCCGATGCTATCGGATCCTGTAAAGTCATATCATTCCATTTGAGAAATGCTGCCAGATCCACCTGTGCACGCTTGGCAAGCTTTAATGCGTTATCTCCGTCAATGGCCTGAATGGTATTAACTCCGTTGATTTTACTCCTCAGAGATTTGACGGCAGCATTGGTGGCAACGGTCGGCGTAACAGGACTCGCCCGCCTGGTAACGCGCCCTTCGTTAGCAGACGCAGTCGCACTGATTTGGTTTTCGGCCGGAAGTAAAACCACGTAGGTTCTGTCATTGGGAATGATACCGGACTTAGCCCATTTATTCAGGTTTTTAATGGCACCTTCCTGTGCCAAAACCCCTTTTGCCAGTTCGTCCAAAGTAGTTCGCTGACGATTTTCCACAACCACAACCCTGGTTTCCGGTAGTCCACCAATACCACCTTCAAATGCGATTTTATGGGCCAGAAATTTCTTCACGTACCAATAGGTCTTGCTGGTAATTTCCATTCGCGTTGCCTTCGCCTGCGTATTCTCACCTGATCTCATCACACCTCCGGCACCCATCTGGTAAGATTGTAAAGCGTAAAGCCAATTATCAAAAAACTGATTGTTTTTGATAAGGTAGCGTGCCGCTGCCCTCGAAGAGGACGCGATATTCAGACGTTCATCAATTTCCTTGTCGACCCGGAGACCCATTTCAATGGCAGTGAAATCTTTAAATTGCCAGAAGCCGACCGCATTTGATGTGGACACGGCATCAGGTATCAGGGCACTTTCCTGCAAGACGAGATATTTAAAATCATCCGGCAGGTCTTCTTCACGAAAAACCTTCTCGATAATTGGAAAATACGTTTTTGCCCGCTCGGCTTTTATCTTATAATGTTTCGGGGACGCCGTTAATGCATCGACATCTTTTTGGATTTCCTTCCGGGCATCGTCCCGGATAGTCAGGGTAATTCCGGCAAAATCCATTTTATGGGGAACCTCTGTTGTCTGCGCTGCTACCGGAATGACGGCGGCAAAAAATAGCGCGATAAATATTCTCATATAAAAAATAGCTTTAATCCCTGATCTTTCTCATGATCATGATTCCATCGCGGATGGGTAGGAGCAGGTTTTCAATCCTCCCATCGCGTTGTACCATGTTATTAAATTCTGCAATAGCCCGGGTGTCTTTATCTGGCTGTTCGTCAAGTACTTTACCATTCCACAGCACATTGTCTGCCAGAATAAAACCATTCAAATTTACGCGATCTATAACCAAATCGAAGTAACGCACATAATTTTCTTTGTCCGCATCCATAAAAACCAGGTCGAAAGTATCTTGCAAGCCCGGAATAACGTCGGAAGCATCACCGATACGGTAATCAATCTTATGTTGCAAATTTGCATCCCGGAAATATCCGCTAACCTGATCGTAAAGCTCTTCATTGTTGTCGATAGTGATAAGCTTTCCTTTATCTCCCAAACCTTCAGCAAGGCACAAGGCAGAATATCCGGTATAGGTTCCGATCTCCAGAATCGTGTTGGGTCTGATCATACAGCTGATCATGGATAACAAACGTCCCTGAAGATGCCCCGAAAGCATGCGCGGCCTGAGTACCGTTAAGTGGGTCTCGCGGTCAATCTTTTTTAACAGCGCGCTTTCGCTGGTGGTATGTTTCTCCAGATAGCGCTGTATATCCGACGCGATGATATTCATTCCTTATTTTTCTGGCTCCATAATAAGGTAACTCATTTTGCTTTCATCAAAAATATCCTGAGCAATGTCCATCATCTTTAACGCACTAATCTCGTCAATCTGATTATAAATCTCCTCTAATGAAGGCACTCTGCCGATGTCTAATACACTTCGTCCCATGGAAAGCATGAGGTTCAGGTTATTTTCTTCGGCCATGGCTAATTGTCCCTTGATCTGTTCTTTTGCTGAGGAGAGCTGCCGGCGGGTTAACGGCTTTTCGCAAAACCGGTAAAGCTCTTTTTTGACCAGTGAAATGCACCGGGTTAGTTGCTTCGGTTCGGTCCCAAAAAAAACCGCAAACATCCCGGTATCTGTATAGGGTATATAGTGTGCATCAATGGAATAAACAAACCCATATTTTTCGCGAAGCGCCAGGTTCAATCTGGAATTCATACCTGGCCCTCCCAGCATATTGACCAGCAGAAAAAGCGGTATACGGTCGTCATTGATGATCGGATAAGCATCTCTCCCGAGGGCACATTTCGCTTGTTTTACCGTTCGCTTTAATATCTGTTCACGTGGTTTGTAAACTTTAAACTTTTTGCGCTTTGCCTTTGCCGACTTGGTCACCAGCGCCTCGAGATATTTTTTCGCAATGCGTTCTACTACATCCATTGAAATATTTCCTACACAGGAGAAGGCAATTTTGTCGGTGCCGAGATGATTTTTAAAAAAGGTGAGGAAATCTCTTTTGGTAAAAGAGTTCACCGTTTCCGGCTTGCCCAGAATGTTCATACCCATGGGGTGATCTTTGTAGACAATGGATTCAAACTCATCCTGTAAAGAATCATCCGGGCTATCATTATACATAGCCATTTCTTCCAGAATGACCCCTCGCTCTTTTTCGATCTGATAGTCCGGAAAAATGGAATGGAAGGTAATATCACTTAAAACATCGACTGCACGTTCAAAATATTCATCGCGCACTGACGCATAAAAGACAACCTTTTCTTTATCCGTATACGCGTTTAATTCTCCGCCGATGGAATCAAGACTGTTAATGATATTGAAAGATCTGCGGCGTTTGGTTCCTTTAAACGCCATGTGCTCCCAGAAATGAGCTATGCCCTGGTTTTCAGTATTTTCATCCCGGCTACCAATGTCGAGGATAATGCCACAGTGAACAATTTTTGTCGTAGCCAACTGCTGATGAACAACCCTGATTCCATTTGATAATTTGAAGATTTTTATATTTCTCATTCCTGACACCAAAGTTATTAATTACTGTTGCAAGTGCGCACACTTTTGACCGTTTGCGGGCAAACCTTTAGGGATTTTCCGCCTTTTAATTATAATTAAGAAAGAATTCTAAATGGCATAACAATTGTAATTTTTACGTGCTATGGACACACAAAAAGTAAAAACCTGCTTTACCATTACTTTTAGTAATGAACAATATGACCGGGCCCGGCAGTATGTGGATGACATGAAAAGGCATCCAAATCGCGTTTTTTGGCGCGGAAAGGAAGGAAAATCAGACGAAGAACTGGTTATTGAGCAAATCGCCCACCGGATATTATCAGGATTTTACAATGATGACCCTTTTAACGCCAGAAGGCATATTATCCGTATGGATAGTGCCGTAAATGGCTAAAATGGATTTGTCATAACAGGATTAGCTGAATTGCCTATTGGATAAATCTACCACCTACATAACCCTCAATTACTTAAACACCCTTATCTGGGTTTTGTTGGTGAAGGGGCACGAATCAAGCCGGATTCGAATTTTTGGGGGATTTCGTCAAAAAATGGTCCATTCCTGCTGCCGGCATCAAACTCCCCGTAACGGTATTGATGCTTACTCTCACAACCTATCCAAAACCGCTTTTATTAAGCCCTCGACGATCTTATTAGGATCCTTCGAAAATTTGTTCTTGATCCGGTTGGCAATAATGGCATTGGCGCTTAATACCTCGTGGCCCAGAAGCCGTCCGAGCGCGTAATAACCGGCTGTTTCCATTTCAAAATTAGTCAGCCAGAAATCTGCGCTTTTGTTGTGGTAATAATTCAGGTCGTCCAGCAATTTCGGAAACTTTATAGGAATGCGAAGGGCCCTGCCCTGGGGGGCATAAAAGCCAGGTGTTGTAACCGTATTGCCGACAATCATATCGACACCAATTTGTTTGCGAAGGGTATCCGACCCTTTCACTACATAGGGTGTGAACGGAAGTTTAACTTTTTTTTGAATATCCTCCCCGATACTTTTTTCCCATTCATCCTGTTTGAGATCATAAAAAGTCATCAGATTATCAAACCCAACGGCATATTCGGTAACCAGGTGGGCACCCACAGCAACGTCTTCCTGCAAAGCACCGGAAGTACCAATGCGAATGATCTTCAGTTTTCTCTTGCGACTTTTCGGTTCGCGTGTTTTTAAATCAATGTTGACCAGGGCGTCAAGTTCAGAAAAAAATATTTCTACATTATCAGTGCCAATGCCAGTGCTGATAACAGTTATTCGCTTACCGTTATAGGTTCCAACCTGCGTAATAAACTCGCGCCGGTTCATTTCAAATTCTATCGAATCAAAAAACTGAGTAATAACATTTACTCTGCTGGGGTCTCCAACGGTAAGAATAGTATCGGAGACATGGCGGGGTAACAGACTTAAATGATAGACACTGCCGTCACTATTCAACACAAGGTCTGTCTCTGAGATTTTTGCCATGATCAGGCTTTGATTTTACCAGCGGGGTTGCCAAATACGGTCTCTCCCGTTTTTACGGGCGCGATGACCACGGAGCCCGCTCCTATCCTTGCACCTTTGCCGATCGTTACACCCGAAACAACAATTACACCAGAGCCAATGAATACTTCATCTTCAATGACGGCACCCGAATTGATGGTTGAGGAAGCACCAATCTGAACGAAGTTTCCGATCTTCACCTCCCCTCCCACCACAACCTGGCTATGGATCAGACAATGATTACCGATGATTGATCCTGCCCCCGTCCGCACTCCAGCATCAATCAGGTTACCATGTCCGAGAGTCGCGGAAGCGGAGAGCGTGGTATCCGGATGGATGGCGTTTACTGGTTGCATTTTGCGATCTTCCTGCAACATCCTGACCAGATTCTTTCGAAATTTATTATCATCAACGGCGATAAATGCCTCGCACTTTTTTCCAATCAGTTTTAAAA
>JAYSOP010000817.1:0-5054 GCA_043722905.1 Chryseolinea sp. | reverse complement strand
CCTTGAAGATATCCCGAAGACTTCAATTACCACTCACAACTGACCATTGACTATTGACTAGGAGACCAAAGATACATTTTTAGGCCAGCAGAGATAGTTTTTTTTAACGATTTTACTGATCGCTTTAATATTGGGCAATTCAGACGCTTGCGCGATATCCAGCAACGCGCCTGACCGGGTCAATATGTTAATTTTTTCGCCCTCGGTATACGCTTCATTCGTTACGGAACCAAAAGAGTAAAGATAGGAGGATTCTGAGCGCAAGGTCTGATATTTTTCAACGATGGCACTCCGGATTTTGTCAATTAAATTCTTCTGGATGTGTTCGTGACTTAAAATAATCTGGAACAGTTTCCTGTCAATTAACATTTCCGATAAAAGTGAAAGAATTCTGTCATTATTATTCCGCCAAAGTTTAATCGCGCCCCAGATATCATGATCATCCAATCGACCAAAAGTGTGTAGCGCGTTTTGATTGTGCTTTAAATTTTCAATGGTAAACGAATTTTTCAAGAACAGTTCCAGTGCTTCACTGGCCGGGACACTTTCGCCCGCACGGATGAGCGTTTGCGCACGACGGATAAGATTTACGAGCATTCGCTCAGCGCAAACTGTAGTCTTGTGAAGGTACACCTGCCAGTACATAAATCTTCGGGCATTCAAAAAATTTTCAATACTATAGATACCCTTTTCTTCCACTACGAGTTGGTCATCATGTACGTGCAGCATGAGGATGATCCGGTCAACGCCAATGGTGCCTTCCTGTACCCCTGAAAAAAAACAATCCCGGTTCAGATAATCCAGCCGGTCAATGTCCAGTTGACTGGAAATCAGCTGAAAAAAGAATTTCCTTTTATAACTGTTGCGGAAAATTCTGAGGGTGAGATCCAGTTCATGATTGAATTCAGCATTCAGTTCTGTCATGAAAAGGTAGGACAAGCTTTCATGCTTTACGCCCTGTAACAAGGAGTGCTCCAGGGCATGGGAAAAGGGACCGTGGCCAATATCGTGCAATAGCACGGCTAACTGGGCCGCTTCATACTCCTCCGTGGAGATTTCAACACCTTTGAACCGTAGATTATCCAACACACGCCCCATTAGATGCAAAGCCCCCAGAGCATGCTGGAATCTGGTGTGAACTGCGCCGGGGTAAACAAAATCAGTGAGCCCTAATTGCTTGATATAGCGAAGTCTCTGGAAAAACGGATGAGAAATAATGTCATATATCAATTCGCTTTTGATATGAATAAATCCGTACAGCGGATCATTAATGATTTTCTTTTTGTTCAAGAGAAAGATGGTTCGGGTAAAATTAATGAGATATGGCTATTCTTTGTCATTTCCCCAATATTTTAAACCTTATGAATCAACAAATTACACTTTGAATGACCGAACGAAATGTCGGTTTCAACGTCTTTATTTGAGTAACTTTCACAAAAATAGATTATGCAACGATACAATATACTATGGGCCGATGATGAAATAGACCTTCTTAAACCCCATATCATATTTCTCGAGCAGCGCGGGTATGACATTACACCCGTCAACAATGGTGCAGATGCAGTGGAGATGTGTGACGATAAGAATTTTGACGTTGTGTTTTTGGATGAGCATATGCCTGGTATGTCAGGGTTGGAGGCACTCACACAGATCAAAAACAACAAGCCCAATCTGCCTGTCGTGATGATCACCAAAAATGAGGAGGAACAAATCATGGAGGAGGCCATTGGTTCCAAAATAGCCGATTATCTCATCAAGCCATTAAACCCCAGTCAGATCCTGCTGGCGGTTAAAAAAATCCTGGACAACAAGAGACTCGTGACAGAAAAAACCAGTCTTAATTATCAGCAGGAATTTAGAAAAATCAGCATGGCATTCCAGGATGTGATGAACCATGAGCAGTGGGCTGATATCTATAAAAAATTAGTTTTCTGGGAAGTGCAGATGGATGACAACCAGGACATGGCGGAGGTTTTGGATATGCAAAAGACGGAAGCCAATGCCAATTTCGCCAAATTCATCATGCGCAATTATGAAAGCTGGCTCAATGATCCGAAAGCGGATAAGCCGTTGATGTCCCATCAACTGATGAAACGGAAAGTACTCCCGGAAGTAAATCAGGGAAAACCGGTTTTCGTGATATTGATCGATAACCTCCGGTTTGACCAGTGGAAAGTGATTGAACCGGTGATCAGCGAATATTTTACTATTGAGAAAGAAGAGCACTATTATTCTATACTGCCCACCACTACGGCTTATGCACGCAATGCTATTTTCTCCGGACAAATGCCTTCAGAGATGGCAAAATCCCATCCGGACCTGTGGGTTGGCGAAGACGAAGAAGAAGGAAAGAATAACTTTGAGGAAGAATTTCTATCGAAACAGTTGCGCAGGAATAACATCCCGGGGAAAATGTCGTATCACAAAATCAAAAATCTGGAAGAGGGTCGCAGCCTCGCGGATTCTGTCAATAATCTTTTCAATAACGAGTTGAATGTGATTGTTTATAATTTCGTGGATATGCTTTCACATGCCCGAACCGACATGGCGATGGTGCGTGAACTGGCTCCCGATGAGTCGGCCTACCGTTCGCTGACAAAATCATGGTTCCTGCATTCGCCTTTGATCGATATAATCAGAAAAATATCGGAGAAAAATGTCAAGGTAATCCTGACCACCGACCACGGAACGATCCGCGTAAAGCGACCTTTTAAGATTATAGGCGACCGTACTGTTAACACGAATTTACGCTATAAACAAGGGAAGAACCTGGGGTACGAGGGGGCTAAGGTAATGCAGGTTGCCAAACCGGAACGGTTGTTTCTCCCTAAAATGAATGTTTCTACCAGCTATGTTTTTGCCATCGAAGACCAGTTCTTTGCCTACCCGAATAACTACAATTATTACGTTAATCTTTACAAAGACACCTTTCAGCATGGGGGCGTGAGCATGGAAGAGATGATCATTCCTTTAATTTTCTTAAATTCGAAAAATGTGGTCTGAGGGTAGTCATACAGTCTTTCACGAGGTAACGAATACCGAGCTGAAGGTTGTAGCAAGAGAATTTTTACAGAAGGCTGACCATTGTGCTGTCTGGCTTTTTTTTGGGGAAATGGGATCAGGTAAAACGACGTTCATAAAAAGTCTGTGTGTTGAATTGGGTGTGAAAGACGCCATGAGCAGCCCTACATTTTCTATAATCAATGAATACGAAACGGATAGCAATAAAAAAATTTACCATTTTGACTTTTATCGGATCAAGGAAGAAGCAGAAGCTTACGATATCGGAAGTGAGGAGTATTTTTATTCAGGCGATTTATGTTTGATCGAATGGCCGGAAAAAATTCCGTCCTTGATTCCTTCGGAACGCGCTGAAATATCCATTACCGTAGAAAACCAAAACCTAAGAACCATATCCCTTTCTGTTCATGACGGAAAAGAAAAAAAGCGGATTTGAAGCCCTCGCCACAAAAACGAGCCTTTATCCCGAAGAAAAACTGATGAAAGTAAAAAAGGGTAAACACGCCTTTTTTATTGGACTTCCCAAAGAAATTTCCCTACAGGAGAACCGCATAAGCTTAACGCCGGATGCGGTAGGGCTGTTGATTAACAATGGCCATGAGGTCTGGGTCGAGGCAAAAGCTGGCATTGGGTCAAAGTTTACCGATAAGCAATACAGCGAGGCTGGGGCCAAAATTGTTTATTCGCCTCACGAGGTATACAAGGCAGATGTGATCCTCAAAATCGAGCCTCCCACGCTGGAGGAAATCGAAATGATGCATCCGAATCAGGCCCTGATTTCCGCCCTGCAAATCGGCCATCTGAAAACCGAAAACCTTCAGTCGCTGCTAAAGAAAAAAGTTACGGCGCTGGCTTATGAGTTTATTGAAGATAAAGTCGGGGGTATGCCTATTATTCGCGCGATGAGTGAAATAGCGGGTACCACCGTGCTACTGATCGCAGCAGAAAATTTAAGTTCCGCCAACAATGGAAAGGGTGTTATTCTCGGTGGAATCACTGGTGTTCCGCCTACGAAAGTTGTCATTATTGGCGCGGGAACCGTAGCGGAGTATGCTGCGCGGGCTGCCCTGGGTCTTGGCGCTGAAGTTCAGGTTTTTGATAACCATCTCTATAAACTCCGACGGATTAAAAACATGCTCAGCCAGCAGATATATACGTCGACCATTGATACGCTGACCCTAAGTGAAACACTGAAATCTGCGGATGTGGTGATCGGCGCCTTGCGCGCGGAAAAAGGAAGGGCGCGTCACGTGATTACCGAGGAAATGGTAACCCGTATGAAAACGGATTCCCTGATTATTGACCTTAGCATTGACCAGGGTGGGTGTATAGAAACTTCCGAGATAACCACGCTGAGTAAACCGGTGTTCAGGAAACATGGAGTCATTCATTATTGCGTACCCAACGTAGCTTCCAGAGTGGCGCATACGGCTACGACGGCACTGAGTAATATTTTTACACCAACCATATTAAGGGCAGCCGAAGAAGGCGGTATTGAAGAAATGATCTTTTCGCACAAGTGGTTTATGAAAGGTGTTTACACGTATAAAGGAGGATTGACGAACGAAAATGTGGCCCGCAAATTCGGTCTAAAATACAAAAACATCGATTTACTGTTTGCAGCCCGCTTTTGAGTAATAATGTCTCCCATTTCGTAGTCCTACTCCTCAACTTTACGAAAGTTTAAAACTTTCGTAAAGTTATTTTGACTTAACCTTCAGCCTTCATGGGTAAGCCGTTCGTATATTTATTACAAAGCAATTCTATTCAGGCTTTCTTCCAGCGCGTTAATTTTTGTTTCGGCATCCGCTTTCTTTTTGCGTTCCGCTTCAACCACCTGTGGAGGAGCGCTGTTGACAAATTTTTCGTTACTGAGTTTCTTATCCACGGCAACCAAAAATCCCCTGTGATATTCAATTTCTTTTTGGATGGCCTCCCTTTCTTTGGCTTCATCTACTTTCCCTTCCAATGGGATGTAAAATTCAGCTGACCTGACCAGGAACCCAGTCACTTTGTAAGCGGGCGCTTCGGAT
>JAYSOP010000816.1:0-3242 GCA_043722905.1 Chryseolinea sp. | reverse complement strand
AATTCTTTTTTTAGTAGCAGGAATTTTACCTGGGCAATTAATTCCTGATCATAGCCAAGTTGGGAAAGAATCGCATCTGCGATTTTTGCATGGTGAATCTTCTCTTCATTCCTCCATTGGAGATAGCCTTTTTTATCCATGGGATATTTAGTCCGCGGGATTTCCCACCGGCCAATATGCTGACATCGCGCCGCCAGTTGTACCACTTCCTCCGCGTCCGGAGCGAATTTCTCAAGGCGTTCTGTCATCCGTTTTGCATACAGTAATTCTTTAGGGTATTTTTTACCATCATAAGTGTCTGTATTAGGGTCCGTTTTATGATACGCATCAAAGGCTTCAAAAGCTTTTTTAAAACGATCAGGATCTGAAATCATAGTATCAAAGATCACAAAAGATTTGTAATGGACGGTTTACCTGGCTAAGGCTGTCGTGATTAGTCCTAAGGTGTCTTAGAAAAATTGCTCACCAGTCCACAATTAGGCCGCTCAAGGATGTGTGAAAATAAATTTACCAGCAATAGGGGTAAGACCCTGAATGGTTGTCAAACATGGGTAAAACGCAATAATCAAGATAAACCCCAAAACATGTATCACCTTTCGAAAGTCCTTTTCATCAGTTTATGCCTCATTTTGCAGATATCCCCAGTTGTTATGCATGGGCAATCCCCTAGCCAGACCGTAAGAGGGAAAATTATGGACGAGGATTCGCACACACCGCTCCCTGGCGCAACAGTAGTCATTGTAGGATCAAACAATCTGGGGTCGAGCACCGATGCCGACGGAGATTTCAGGATTGAAAATGTGCCTGTAGGAAGAATTTCCCTCCGCATTTCTTATATCGGTTATGAAGAAAAAATGCTTCCCAATTTACTGATTACGTCTGGCAAAGAAACTGTGCTTGACATATCACTAAAGGAGTCGCTGATCATGATGGAAACGCTGGAGATCACATCAGACAGAGATAAATCTGAAATTGCCAATGAAATGGCGATTACCAGCGCCCGCGGATTTACAGTAGAAGAAACCAAACGCTATGCGGGCTCTTTCAACGACCCGGCGAGGATGGTATCAGCTTATGCAGGTGTGGATACTGATCCCAGTGGAAACAATTCCATTATTGTCCGCGGAAATTCTCCCAAAGGGATTCAGTGGAGACTGGAAGGAATAGACATTCCCAATCCCAATCACTTCTCGGATGAAGGTGCCACCGGAGGACCCATTAATACCCTCAACAGCCAGATGCTGGCAAATTCTGAATTTTACACGGGCGCCTTTGCACCGGAATTTGGCAACGCATTATCAGGTGTATTTGATATGAAGTTAAGAAAAGGAAATAATGAAAAGCGTGAGTATAGTTTTACCCTTGGGGCTCTTGGCACCGAGGCAACCATGGAAGGTCCGTTTGTAAAAGGAGGTGGGGCGTCTTATCTGGTAAATTACAGATACTCTACTCTATCCATGTTAAATATTATCGGCCTGGTTGATTACGGAGGAATTCCCAAATACCAGGATCTTTCATTTAAAGTATTCGTGCCAACGAAGTCTTTTGGAACCTTTTCATTCTTTGGACTCGGTGGAAAAAGTAACATCACAGAAGAAGACTTTGCAACGGAGGACGAAGAAAAATTACTGGAGCGCGGACACTACAAGGCAAACATGGGTGTGCTGGGATTAACCCAATACTGGTCATTGAATGAAAAGTCATATTTACAGAACACCATCTCCTTATCCCAGAACGGAAGCGGATATCTCGGATACGAACCTAACGCTCTGGATGTGCTTACGCAGATCGACGACTTTCGCCTTGACAAGAAATCCATAAAGGCATCCAGCACTTTCCACCACAAGTTTAATGCCCGACACAACGTTCAGGCCGGAGTAATCTTTACGCATCACAATTTTGATTTCTTCAACAATTACCTCGACCATGAAACGGGACTATTTGTTACGAACCAGAACATGAAGGGTGAGGCGGATCAGTATCAGGGTTTTGTCAGCTGGAAATATAGACCGCTGCAGGATTTTTCGATTGTCACAGGTATTCACGCGCAGAAAACTTCGATGAACGATGAAGTTTCGATCGAGCCCAGAGCCAGCGCGCGGTGGCAGTTTCATTCCAAACAAGCTTTTACAGCAGGCTTCGGTATACACGGTAAGATGGAATCACTTCCCAACTATTACAGTATTATTGCGGCCGAAGATGGTACTGAGTACATGCCTAACATAGGGTTGAGTTTCTCAAAAGCAAGACATTATGTTATGGGATACGAAAATAAATTGACCACTAACTTGTTTTTAAAAGTGGAAGCATATTATCAACAATTGTATAGTCTTCCTGTTGAAAATGATGTAAACAGTTCTTACTCATTGATCAATCAGATGGAGGGATTCACAGACCGGATACTGGTAAATAAAGGCGCTGGAAAAAACCTTGGCATGGAGCTCACGCTGGAAAGATATTTTGAAAATGATTATTATTTCCTGGTAACCACCTCGTTGTTTGATTCAAAGTATACCGCGCTCGATAACGTTGAAAGAAATACCCTTTTCAATGGGCATACAGTAGGGAATATTTTGGTCGGAAAGGAATTTAAACTTCACAGCAAGAAGAATAAAAACAAAGTGCTTGGTATCAGCGGAAAAATTTCATCTCTTGGTCCACGCCGGTTTACACCCATTAACCTGACTGGATCCATGGAGAAGGACCGCACTGTTTATTATGAAGATCAGGCGTTTTCCTCAAAAGGAGATAATGTATTCATTGCCAACCTGGGGATTTCATATCGGATAGACAACAAGCACATCAGCCAGGAGCTTAAGCTGGACATTCAAAACGCCACAAACAGTAATGCTCAGATTGGGCAGTTCTACAATTCAAATGATAATAAAGTGGAATCATTTCAGCAAATGCCTTTGCTTCCGGTGCTGATGTATACGGTGCATTTCTAGAAGCGTAAAGCGCAAAGCAGAACACGACATGCGCTGTCTGGCACGGATGCGAATTGGAGCGGGTGACTGGCTCTCACTCTATCCACGGTTTAGAAATACAAATGCAATACACAGAGTTTCCTTTAGATTTTTTTTCTTTTTGTGCGACTGCACATGTTGGCAATATGAATTGCGCCAGTGCTTCTGAACGTGAGCTAAAGATCACGGAGAGTCTCGAGTAAATTAAATATATTGGGCGTGAGCCTTAAAAGTGGAGGCTGAAAGTGCGCGCATTAAACCGGTCTCCGTAATCGC
>JAYSOP010000815.1:0-3881 GCA_043722905.1 Chryseolinea sp. | reverse complement strand
TATCGTACAGGTAAACGTTATCGAAAAAAACAAGCTTCGCATGGTGCTTGGTGCACGCATCAATGGCAGCACGCATGAGTTTTGGCCACTTATCCTGCCAGACTTTTATATTGTAATCAAAGCCTACTAACAGATATACCACTTCCGACCCGGCCACCGCTTTTTCAACTATGAGTGGGTCCGATAAATCACCCGAAAATAATTCATCACTTTCGTTTATTTTTTTGGGATTCCGGCTTACCAGCCTGATGCGTTTGTTATACTTTGATAATTCTTTCGCCAGGATAGAGCCGATCGTTCCGTTGCCGCCTAATATGGTATGCAGGGGTTGTGTTGAGGTGTTCATGTGTTGCTGTATTCGTATCGAATAACAATGTACGGATTGTATATGTTTTGAACTTGTTTACTGTGGCGCTGTATTGAATTAATTCTGATTCCAGAGTGTCAATGGACGTTCTTCTCTTTGGTTAACATCGGTATTTTCCAGACGGTTAGAATCTTAAAGAGGAACTTAGGATCGAAGAATAAGTTAAATCCCAAAAATGGGGTATGAGAAAAGGTTGCGCCAAATCGATAATTTGTTGAGGATATATACTCCTGAAAATTTTGAATTTTCTCTAAATATCCGTACTTTATTAACTAGTGCCGCCACCTAGATCCTGCCCTTGGCGACCAAAAAAAAAGCCTTCTCTATCGATGCAATTCCTTTACCCCATTTTTCAACGCATATAACGCTTTTACCTCATCGCTTACCAACGCTTTGTTGAAGAGGGCTATGTCATCCATCAGTCCGATAAAATCACCAATTCCCAGGCGCATGGTTGCTTTTGAAGTATTCCATTTGAAGGGCTCCCTGATGGGGCCTGATTGACCCCGATATTCTCCATTCAGATACAGCTTTGCTCTACCGATACTATCCGTGTTTAATCCTTCCCAGGTGAGTACCACATGCGTCCAATGGTCTTTTTGAAACGGAGGTTGTGAAATCTTTAATATCCGCCAGAAAAATTCTTCGCTTGCGCCAGCTTTATTTTTCGTATCCCATACTTTCTGATCACCATATACGCCTAACCGAAAATCAGGGGGCAGATCATTTTTTGTGATATCGACCCAGATGGCATCGCTTGCGTAATACTTGTCAGTGAGTTGAATGGGGTCGCAATATTGACCCGGAATTTCATTGGGGTCAAGACTCATCCATAAGGAAAGTGATCCGCTAAAATTACTTTGTTTGTAGTCTACATTGTTTTCCAGATTGTAAAATACACTGTGGGTATTGGCTTTTGTAAACTGAAGAGCCGCGCCATATTTGCCCTTGCTCTTTGCCATGGTTAACGGTGGCGTTCCAAGTCCCGCCTTGGAAACAACACCCGTTTGATCCGGACCGCCTTTGAATTTAGCTGTGTATACTTTCCTATCACCTTTACCGAAATCCGCTTCAGCCCCGTTTTCATGGTCAAACGAGACATGAAAAGTCAGCGCAGTCGACAGGCTTGCATCGGACTGTTGCGCCATAAAATCACTGGTATTCGGCTTTATGACGTATACCATTTCACTTTGGGATGGTTTAAATTTATCACCGTTATCCGCCAGTAGTAAAATCAACAGGAAAGTAATGGATAAGGATATTGTTTTCATTTTCAATATATTTTTATTTTCAATTCATAACGAATGCGGGCGGATCTCTAACGCGCGCGGAAAACTACAGGTGGTTCCTCTTGCTCATTGAGACACGATCCCATCAATACGTTCATCAATTGGCAACCTTATTAATGGTTTTTAACAAAGATTTGCCACCCTTAGCATCTCCCCTTACCTGCCAGATCATAATGCCAGATGCTTTCTCCATCGCCAATGCCGTTTTCTTTTTGATGGTAGGTATACCGTTGTAATATATGATCTTGCCATCAGCCCTCGTCCATTGATCTACTTTCTCAGCCCCGCGAAACGAAGAAACTATTTCACCATAATTCATACTAATGGCGGGTGAGGTAAGTTCAGGCCCATAGCCATATCCATAAAACGGAACCCCCAGGGTCATTTTCTCTTTTGGAATTTTTCTTTCGACACCAAAGTATTCCAGATCCTGCACCGCATGCTCATAGGCAGCGTGCGGCCCCGGCTTCTCGGGTCTCCATGGACCGGTGCGGTCATAACTCATGACATTCACAAAATCAAATTGTGCCAATGCCTTATCCGTGAACTGATCTTTGTAATAAATAGCGATGGCTGCAGTAATTAATTTATTATGTTTTTTTAGTGCCTGTGATAATTCGACGATAAAGTTTTGATAGTTATCATCGATATCACTCCCTTCAAGGTCGACGTCAATGCCGTCCACCTTTGTGTTTAGGGCCACTGCCAGAAGATTGTTAATGAACATGGCCCTTTTATCATCCTGCAAAAGGCGGCGATACTGAGTTTGCTTGGATCCACCTCCTATGGAAAATAGTACCCTGGCCTTTTTCTTGTGAGCTTTTTCAATAAAAGGTTTTAACCCCGACAGATCCTGTGTAAAATTTCCAAGGGAATCAGGATTCAGAAACCATAAATTAATATGCGTCATATTCTTAAATGGAACTCGTTTGGTGGTTTCCATAGCCGATCGCATGGAATAGTAACCCACCACTTTAAACTGATTGTCAGGTTTTTGGCCTTGCGCCTGAAATGAAAAAAAGCTAAAAAACGAAAAAAGAAGAATTAATTTTAAGCGCATATATAAAAAGAATGTATGTATTTCAAATCGGGTACATATGGGCAATCAGTAAACCACCCGATTCGGCCATTAAACTTTTTCAATTAAGTTTCAATTAATAAATCATTTGCTACGGTGAGTATCCATACAGGACTTATAATTTCAATCTGACTCCCAGCCGTATCAATCCGCCTGTGATAAAAACACAAAGGAGCGCGAACAGAAAAGATTTTAACAAGCCTACACCGCCCGTTAGCATCAAATCGGGTAACCCTATGCCGAGTGCGCGCGTAGTGGCGTACGCAAAATAAGGAATGAGATAGCAAAGCAATGTATCGGTGCCTGCAGGGCGTAGTACCTTAAAGTAGTTGTCTTTCCGTTTAACGTCGGCAATCCAGTATATCACCAAAAATGCGAGTAATGTAAAGGCACTGCAAAGAAATAACCAGGCAGGGGTTGCGCCAAGTTTTGCCAAACCCCAGTAAGGACGCGTTACCACCGACAATCCTATTAAAATCACGCAAAAAGCAAGTAAGACAATGGTCAATGTTTTATTATCCTGTCGCGTACGGTAATGACGGAAAATCATCGAACTTAATACGCCACCGAGGGTCAGCGCCACAAGGGTTCCGCCACTGATCGGACTGGGAATAATTGAAATAAAATCCGGCAGTAAACCGGCATGTGAAATCATGCTGACGATGCAAAAGAAGATCCAGCCAGCCAGAATAATGTACAGGTTATTTTTTGCTCCGATAAAAACTAAACTACTGGCCATATAAGACCAACCAATCAATCCTAAAATTCCCCACCACTGAGGTCCAAAAGTTCTGATAGCGTCATCCTGTCCGCCGCGATAGATAACAGCAAATACGATCAGGGTAATAACGCCTACGGCCCTGGCCAGATTCACCCACAGGGCATTGACATTTTTTGGATAACTATTCCAGATCAGGATAAAACAAAGGCAGCAAACCGGATTCCAAATATAACGAGCCATGCCCGTAGCATTCGCGTTGAACGTTTCACCATTCACCAGAAAAACCCCCATCACCACCAGGGCAAGGGTTCGCCACAAGACGTGTTTTACTAATGGCCAGTCACTATCCCCTTTTTTACGTCTGTTTTCAATTGCGTAGGGAATAGAAAGTCCCACAATAAAAAGGAAACCCGGAAATACGATGTC
>JAYSOP010000814.1:0-3236 GCA_043722905.1 Chryseolinea sp. | reverse complement strand
GATCAACCTGAAAAGGCATATATACTTCTGGATTCTGCCATCTGTGAGATGAACAGGATAAGAGATTTTGAATTCAATTCAAAAGATCCACGGAATGCGCTTGCATTTGCTTTAAGCTCAGTGGGCGGTAAAGAAATGCATGATATGGCCGCGAAGTATGTTGAACAAGTTTCTATTGGCAATCAAACTGACGTGATCGAGCGATGGATGCAGGGAACTACCGAAAGCGGCCAGTATTATCTCGCTTATTCTTCTATTCCCGATATTGCCGTAACGGCAGACAGGCTTAATTATTTCAATATCATTTTGTTGCAGGATGTGGTGAAGCGGCCTATGAATAAAGCTTGGAAGAGAACCCTTATGAAAAGACGTGACGACTATACCTGGCAGGATATCTACTATGAATATGATGTATTCTAAACGATGATGGAACAGGAAACGATATGCCCATACCCCGGTCTACGGCCTTTTACCGAAGAGGAGTCACTATACTTCAAAGGGCGCGAAGAACAGATCATCAACCTCACTGCATTACTGGAGGAAAAGAAATTCCTGATGGTTACGGGGGCATCTGGGGATGGAAAATCCTCCTTGATTTATGCCGGATTGATTCCGCAGGCAAGGGCTGGTTTTTTTAAAGCTGACTACAGTAACTGGTATGTTGCCGCCTTTCGCCCGGAACGTTCTCCTTTAAAAAACTTAGCTGATTCACTTGCCGGACAATTGGGGTTGGATGTGGCGACTACCGAAGTGGAACTGAGCCGCGGGTTTTCTTCCCTCGTTGAGCTTTACAAATCATCAGCGCTTTACATCGACAAAAAAAGTAATGCCTGGCAACGGGCGGATGAGGAAACCAGAAATCAAGTTGAACGGAAAGCTGGGAACCTGTTGATAATCATTGACCAGTTTGAAGAGCTTTTCACCAACCCTGAAAATTTTGCTCAAGGCGTCCCCTCACAGGATTCCAAGCTACTGCTCAATATTATTTTGGAGACAAGCAAAATTTCCCTAAGGGATAATTTACCAATCTACGTAGTGTGTACTATGCGTTCGGATTACATTGGGCAATGTGCGGCTTTCCGGGGCCTTCCGGAATTCATTGGCTTTTCCCAGTTTTTTGTTCCGCGCCTTCAGCGTAAGGAATTGCAACAGGTGATTGAAGAGCCTGCTATCCTGAGCGGTAACCGGATTTCAAAACGCCTGACTGACCGGTTAATATTTGACTTGGAAGAAGGCCTTGACCAACTCCCCATTTTACAGCATGCACTAAAACAGATTTGGGAAACGGCTGATAGCGGCAGGCAAGAAATGGATTTGATCCATTATGCGATGGTAGGAGGCATGGTTGGAGATGTATTGCCCAAAGAAAATGTGAAGCAATTCAAAGCATGGGAGGAGAAGCTTCCTGATTATGAAAAGGAGTATCTTCATAATCCAGGCCTGGCTAATGTGCTGGACATCCACGCCAATAAACTGTATGAAGAAGCGGCTGCCTATTATAACCGAAAGGCAAAAGCATCATTGACTGACAAAGAGGCGAAACTGATTATCGGGATTGCGTTTTCGTGCCTTACCCGAATTGATGAAAGTAGGGCCGTAAGAAACCGGATGACCCTTGAAGAGATAACCAACATAATTAACGTTCCAAAATTTTCAATGGAGGTGGTGGCCGGGGTGCTCAATATTTTTAGAGAATTCGAAAACACTTTAGTACGTCCCTTTCTGGAAACAATTGGCGTGGAGGTAAATCCAATAGATGCAAGAACGGTTTTAGACATTACTCATGAATCGCTGATCAGGAACTGGGGGTTGCTCAAAAAATGGTCTGGTCAGGAGGCTCATTATCATTCGGTTTTTCTGGACCTCCAGCAACAGATGAAACGTTGGGTTGATAGTGGTAAATCGAGTGACTACCTGCTTCCCATTGGCCCATTAACCTATTTCGAAAAATGGTATAAAGACTGCCGCCCGAACGAATATTGGATCAACCGCTACAACGAGAGTGAATCAGCTCCTTTTGAAAAAATTAAAGAGTCGGAGGGCACTCTGCATAACCTCCAGAAGTTTTTAAAAAAGAGTGCTCTTCAACTTATCATTACGCGCACGTTCATGAAGTATGGGGCAGCAAAAATAGCAAGAGTTGCCGCGCTGGTGTTGCTGGTGGGGCTAGGCGGTTTGGTTGCCTATAATTGGTACATCAGGCGAAATGATGTGGTCATTACCAAGCTTATCCAGGAGGGGGCACAGTTGATGAAAGAGAAAGAAACCGCTGCTGAATTCAAGGCCTACTTTATTTTGTTTGCTTCCAGGCTTGATACGGCCAACCTCACGGTCATCTCCCGACAAGTGGTCGATAACCAAACGAAGATTGACATAGCGCTGAAAATTTTTGAACGCTTGTTTTTTATTAATAAGCTGAGTGACCCTCCCATCCGTGGCCAGGCTTTGCTTTATGCCGATAGCCTTATCCAACATTCCAATCCAATATCTACGCTTACTGATGTGACGGCTTTGAACACGAACCTGAATAATCTGAATGACTTGGTTAGAAACGAATCTTATTTTCTTCAAACCAAAGAGGACCCGAAAATGCGCGTCCGCCTCAAGGACAATATTGCACTCCTTGGGAATATCATCATGAAGATTTTTGAGGCTCCATCCATTGATAACGATATTGATATTAAAGCGTTGAACATTGGGATTGAAAACACTTTAAACTTCAAGAGCCTGAGCCTTGACCAAATTACGGTTCTTACCAATTCCAGTTCTCCTTTTGAAGGAAACAAAGTAGCCACAATTAAATTTGAAAAAACATTCCCGTCCGAAGCCAGGCTTAATTCCGGGGTTGCCCGAACCGTAAGCCATAATGGAGGCTATGAAAAGTTGGCTTACCTGTATGCGGCCCAGGGCAATGTTCCTAATGTTTTGCGGTGTCTGGATAGTTTGAATAAGCATAACGACAACTATAATCAGAATTGGAACAACACCACTAACATTGCGGGTTATTTTCTGATGTACGGACAGACCCAACCTTTTCAGGATTTTGTTAAGGCTTATTCAAAATCGATTGGAGTTCCCTGTTATACCTTTATTAAATCCATAGCCAACTTCGCGGGTATTCAGGAGCTTCGCAGACCCGTTAAATTCATCCAACATGGAAATTACAATGAGAACCTGGCGCTTTTTGATTTTGACCTCGTACAGAAAGTATTCCATATCTATAAATCTACTTTAGA
>JAYSOP010000813.1:0-2804 GCA_043722905.1 Chryseolinea sp. | reverse complement strand
GCGAATTGGATAACGTGAACTTATTGAAAGCACTCATGATCCGACTCATTCGCCTGCAAGTACCTCTTAACTATGGTTGCATTCGCCGGACCACTCAGTGCTTTCAAATCATAAGGTCATCCCTACGGGATTTGAATTGCTCCTCTCCACATTTCTACCATAAGGCCATCCCTACGGGATTTAGTGTGGACGAGCATTTTAGCAAACAGTCTTCCTCTCGTAACAATATGAGAAAAAAAGATTTAAATCTGGTAATGGCCATTTTATTATGGACTTTCATTTTCCCTGGACAAAAGTGATACCCCTATACCCTTTACACCCCTACCGCCCCTCCACTAAACTCATCCGCTCCCTTGCACTGGAGGCATATTCATCAAAGCCTAACCTGGCAGCTTCGTCGGCATACACCTTCAGCAATCTGTAGGAATTGTTGTTAACCTGAATAGCTTCAACCAGAATATTATAGGCCTTCATATTATCCGGATTTTGTCTCCTGAAGAAATCAGCGGAAGCGATAATCCCTTCTTCAAAATAAGGGTTCCATTTCCCCAACAAAGAATAGTTTGCGCGGGCACGGTCGAGATCCCCTCCGGATTCGCTGATCAATGCAGTGTATAGCATTCGTTCCAGCGCATGTCCCGAATCAAATTCAATTCCTTTATTAATCTGTGTTGCCAGTAAGCGTAATTCTTTACGCCATGCCAGCATCAGCAGTTCGGTATAGCGCACCTCATTGAATAATTTTTTGTCGGTGAGTTCCAAGCCACTAATCTGGTTGAGGTATTTAATGGCGAGGAGAATTTTTTCAGCTTTGAATTGTCTTTTTGCCATATCAAGGAGAGCCTGTGCTTTGTAATTCGCATTATCAAACGTATTGGAGATCCTGGCAAAAAAAACGGTGTCAGTCAACCCTGTTTTATACCTGCAGTATTGATATTTTTCAGCATCATTTAAGGATATGGCCTGGGATGGGTTTAGTGCCAGAATCCTTTTCATTCGGGTGGCGATAGTTTTTTCATTCTCATCTCCATTTTGCGATATGGAATCCCAGGCGGAAAAAGCGCCATAGATATTGCCGGCTTCAGTGAGTGAGATGGCATTATAAAATTTAGCGTCTTTGTAATCGGCTGTTTCCGCATGCATAAAGTAACTGGAGGCAACCTGGGGATTATTTTGCTCCAGAGCCCACAAGCCCATAATGTAATTGTACTTTCCTCTATAGTCACGTGTAGTGTAAGCCAGCTCTCCTAATAATTCCATCGCTTTGGATACGTTTCCCTGGTGATAATAGGCGTGCGCGAGTGAAGCTCTCAATGCCTCACTATACTCAAAATTCAGAGAATCGGAGGCAATATCATTTACCGCATGAATGAAAGTGGTGTCGACGGATTTCACATTTCGTATGCTGTAATTGTTCAATAAAGTTGCGGAATAAAGATCCAGTTGTTTTTCTGCAAGAGGGTCAACGGTAGTCTGTATTTCCTGATCAAAAAGTGTTGCCAGGGCAAATGCGTTGCTTAAGACAATGGGCGATGGGTTATCAAAAATTTTAACCACAGAATCTGTTCTGATAGGCAGATAGGCTGTGGCTGCCAGCGCCAGAAAATTTCCTTCTGCGGAAGACTTTGTAAGGGAATTTTGTCTGGCATTATTGATGAAGAGGGTGGCTGAATCCAGGGAAAGGATTTTCCCATAGGCGAAACCCAGATTATTGGCTAGCGCGCCTGACGACGGCATCTTCGTTTTTCCTTGTCTGTAGGTCTCAATCGCCTGGAAATAATTTTCTTTCCACAAATAGAGATTGCCGGCATTTACCAGTGAAAATTCGGTTGGGCGTTTGCCATTAGCCAGTTCATAATTATAGTGGGCGCCTTCAAAATTAATTCGGGAAGACTTGATGTTTGCAAGGGCATAATTCGCACGGTTGTTTTGGAAAGCATACTTCCGGCTCTGCTCGTAGAAGCTTTGAGCCAAAATTTCATTGTCCTGAAGGATATAAAGATCCGCAACATAATTATAAAATCCGGCCAGGCCATGATAAACGTATTCGCGCCAATTCGAATAAAAAACAAACGCAAGCATGGCGATAAGGCCCGCAAAGCGAAAGGTAAAATAGGGCATCCGGTTGGGCCGGTACAATAGATAATAGACGTGCAGATTTTCGGCCATCATCACCATATAGTTGGAGAAGATATAGGTCAGGAATATGATACCATAACCAACATGACTGAAAATAATCAGGTCGCGAATAATTTTTAAAGCCGCATCATTGGCGTTCCCCAACAGTTGGCTGATGGTGACAAAACAAATCGCACCGAGGGCGACGTAAAAAAAAGCGCCTACTGGTCTAAAAAGCAAAATGGATTCATAGAGAGACTCCCTTAACTTAAAACCCCAGATGCCCAGGATGGCCGAAATGGTGAGGAGCAGGTACAGATTGATATATAAAAACTGCCAATTGATCACACCCATTTCGTGGAGGCAGGTGATAAAAATGTTTATCAGATAAATAGAACTGACGATGGAAAAATGTTGCAGGCTTTTTGATTTTCCCTGGTTGGAGAGATAGACAAATGAAACCAGGATTTCATGCGCTATCATAATGATAAAAAGGAAACTTAGAATAAGGGCTGGTAAATAGCCTGTCACCACCAGGTGGAGCATGGGATACGACACATCGGAGAAAAGGTAAACGATCATCCCTGTTACTACTACGAGTGTGAGAAATGAAATTAACCGGATGGAAAAACCTGTGGCAGGCCGAAAACTTTTAAAATAATAACTCAGGCCAATAAAACCTATCA
>JAYSOP010000812.1:0-3641 GCA_043722905.1 Chryseolinea sp. | reverse complement strand
GTTCCGGAGGAACGAAAAACATATTGTAGCAACGGATTTCAATCCGTTGAATTTCAATTCGTTGGACGGGTAAGATCGATGCATGTTTTGCGTTAAATCTACCTTGGTAAAGCGAACTTTTTTGGGTATATTAATAGTATACGCGCGTACCTGGTTTCGTCCTTGTGAAATCGTTTTAAAGGGGATAAAGAGGGGTATCATCCAACAGGGTTGTCCTGCGTTCCAGCCAATTAATGTGCGCGCAATAGTGGGCCAGACCGTTGGTGACCGTCAGGAACTCTGCTTTCAGGGTAGCGTTGTAAACGGAAGCTTGCGTGAGGGTATCAGGTGAAACAGGTGTCGTCGGAGCTTTGCATTCCACGATCATCCAGGGCCTCGCCTCGCGGTTGAAGACTACGATATCCGTGCGTTTCTGAAGTTGGTTATACCGTAATCCGCCTTCTATTTTTATCAATGTTTTGGGGTATTTTTTTTCATAAATGAGATAATGAACAAAATGCTGGCGCACCCATTCTTCCGGTGTAAGCACAATGTACTTTTTCCGTATCCCATCAAAAATCCATACTTTGCCTGCAGCTTTTTTTAGTTTGTAATCAAATTCGGGAAGGTTCAGCTTAAACATGGGTTGTCAAAACAAGTAGGTATGGATGCTGTGACAAAAAGTTACCATTCCACAAAATCGTTTCATTTGGACATAATAGTTCTGCATTCATTGCGGTGTGTCCTAAATATAAAATTATTAGTCTATGAAAACGAAACAGGAGATTGTTGAAAACTGGCTACCGCGATATACAGGTCAGGCACTCAATCAGTTTGGTGAATATATCTTACTAACAAACTTTGAAAATTATGTGAAGCGGTTTGCCGAGTGGAACAATGTTGCCGTCAACGGGCTGGACCGACCTATGCGGAGCGCCACAGCCAGTGGCATTACCATCATTAATTTTGGAATGGGAAGTCCCAATGCAGCAACCATAATGGATTGTCTGAGTGCTATAAAACCCAAGGCGGCACTCTTTCTGGGAAAGTGCGGGGGTTTAAAACAAAAAAACCACATCGGCGACCTGATACTTCCCATTGCCGCGATTCGGGGTGAAGGAACCTCCAACGATTACTTCCCTCCTGAAGTGCCTGCCCTCCCCGCTTTTGCTCTGCAAAAAGCGATCTCGACCACTATCCGTGACCTGGGTCATGATTACTGGACGGGGACAGTGTACACCACCAACAGGAGGGTCTGGGAGTGGGATGAAGAGTTCAAAGGCTATTTACGGCGGATCAGAGCCCAGGCGATCGACATGGAAACAGCCACCATTTTTTCCACGGCCTTCTATAACAAAATTCCAACGGGTGCCCTACTGCTGGTCTCCGACCAACCCATGGTCCCCGAAGGTGTCAAAACCGAAATCAGTGATTTGACAGTAACGCAGAACTTCGTTGAGATCCATCTGAAGATTGGGATCAATTCCCTGAAGCAACTTATTAATAATGGAATGACGGTGAAGCACTTGAGGTATTGAGGTATTGAGGTGTTGGGGTGTTAATGTGTTACGGTGTTAAGGTGTTAAGGTGTTAATGTGTTAGGGTGTTAATGTGTTAGGGTGTTAATGTGCTAGGGTATTGCTTCTTACTGCTTTCTGCTTTCTGCCTTCGGCTTACTGCTTACTGCCTACTGCCTCCGAAATGCTTCTGGATTTAATCGAAAGCAGAAAAATCAATCCGATGATGAAGTACACCGCCAGACCGAGCGCGCTGTAGCGCATGCTGCCGGTAAGCTGATTGATTAGTCCGTAGCTGAAGGTGCCGAATACTATGGAAAGGTTGAAAGTCACATCATAAAAGCTGAAATATGACGCATGGGCGATGGTGTTGTTCGGAATAAGCTTTGAATAGGTGGCGCGTGATAATGCCTGGATGCCCCCCATTACTAACCCTACGACTACTGCAAGAATATAAAATTCATATTCTGTGTAAACAAAATACGCCCCCACACAAATGCCGATCCAGATGATAATCATGGTGAGAAGTGAAAATTTATTTCCCCTGGCAATTGACAATTTAGCAAATACAAACGCGCCAACAGAACCCACGAGTTGAATGATGAGGAAGGTGAGAATTAATACAGAATCTTCCAGCCGGAGTACATCGGTGCCAAACAGCGCAGAAAGATACATGACAGTCTGCACACCCATGTTGTAAAAAAAATAGGCCGTGAGAAATCTTTTCAGGTCAGGTTGCTCAGCAAGGCTGCCCCAGACCTTCCGTAGTTCCTTGTATCCTTTTGTCCAGATATTTCCCGAAGGCCTGCGCCCGAAAGGGTTTTCAGGCAGCGCTTTAAAAGTGATCAGCGCAAAACCGATCCACCATACGCCAACAAGCAGAAAACAAAACCTGGTAGCATCGCCCTCATTCGAAAAGCCAAATGACTGGAAGTTCATGATCATGACGAGACTGATCACCATCATAATGACACTTCCATAATAACCCATCGCATATCCGCGTGCGCTGGTCGCATCATACCGGTCTCTGGTAACGATTTCAGGAAGGAAGGCATCATAAAAAACCAGGCTTGAGGAATAACCGATGCTGGCAGTAATGGAGCAAAGGATACCCAGCCACAGCAGGCTTATATCCGTAAAAAAGAAAAGGCCCATGCAGGATAGTGCGCCCAGCCAGACGAAAAATTTCATAAATGCCTTTTTGTTTCCGGTGTAATCGGCCACGCCGGAAAGCAAAGGAATAATGACCGCCACAATCAAAAAAGAAAAGGATAATGCGTAGGAATACAGATTTGAATTCTGGATCCGGAAGCCCAGGAAGTCCACCATATCATTGCCATTGGTGGTGGTGATGGCTTTGTAATAAACCGGAAAAATCGTAGACGTTACGACGAGTGAATAGACCGAATTGGCCCAGTCATACATGTACCAGGCGCGAATGATTTTCGGATTATTCACGATGGCGGCAGGGTTGGCAACGGTAGTCATAAAGGGATCAAAGAGCAGCAATATAAAATTTAACTGTGACTTCATTTTCAACAGGTTGATCACATACTGGATACAAAGTATTGATCGATTTGCAAAGCGTCCAATTTCTTGATTTATTTGTGCCCTTATTTGACGGAAATTTACTGGAGAGATGTCCGAGTGGTTTAAGGAGCACGCCTGGAAAGTGTGTATACTCCCAAAGGGTATCTAGGGTTCGAATCCCTATCTCTCCGCTTTTTTGAGACCCTGGCTTGTACAGGTTTGATTGTTAATGCTTTAGGGTTGGATAGTGGGAGTAAAGGTATACAGGTATACAGGTATAAGTATATGAGAGCCTAACAAATCCCTTGAATCGTCCCGAAAAAAAGTTGACCCAACACTATTCGAACCAGTCGGCTTTGCGGGGAAATACCAGGTCATATTCCTGATAATCAAAATTTAAACAAGTGGTATCAATCGCAAAATTTTCGGCGAGGATTGATATGGTGATAATTTTCTCTATCGGAATATCCATACAATCGCCACTCTCGAGCATGGACTTTAAAATTTCGTTACCGTGTTTTTTCTTCACTACCACGTGGGGATGGACAACCATTTCTTTTCCGTCATCCAGTTGAACTGAAATCTTGCGGGAAGCAATAATGGCGGGAGTGATTT
>JAYSOP010000811.1:0-6805 GCA_043722905.1 Chryseolinea sp. | reverse complement strand
CGCGTACATCTGCTGATAAATAGGTCGGTATAACAAAACGGCCAGTAGCATGCCGGTCATCATAATCATTTTGCGACCGATCTTATCGGAAAGCCATCCAAAGTAAATGAATAGCGGTGTACCGATCACCAGCGCAATGGCGATGATGTTCCATGTTTGAATTGAATCCACATGACAGGTTCTTTCAATGAAGGTCATGGCATAAAACTGACCCGTATACCATACAACACCCTGGCCCGCTGTGGCACCAAACAAAGCCAGCAATACGAGTTTGAGATTTGCTTTGTTGCCAAAACTTTCTTTTAAAGGATTTTTCGACAACTTTCCTTCAGCCTTTATTTTCGTGAACAGCGGAGATTCAGCCATTCTTAACCGGATATAAATCGATACTGCCACCAGAAATGCCGAAAGGATAAAGGGAATTCTCCAGCCCCATTCGCTAAAGGCTTCCACGCCCACCCAATACCTTACTGCAAGGATTACGCCGATCGAAACAAAGAGGCCTAATGTGGCGGTTGTTTGAATAAAGCTGGTATAAAAACCTCTTTTGGCTGCGGGAGCATGTTCGGCGACATAGGTAGCCGCGCCACCATATTCTCCTCCCAGAGCCAGGCCTTGCAACAACCGCAGAATCAACACAAGTATCGGAGCCAGCAGGCCAATGGTTGCGTATCCGGGTATAAGCCCAATAGCGAAAGTAGATCCGCCCATGAGAATCAAGGTTACCAAAAATGTATATTTTCTTCCAATAAGGTCACCCAAACGGCCAAACACAATAGCACCGAAAGGTCGCACGATGAAGCCCGCGGCGAACGTCGCGAGAGTAGAAAGGAAAGCTGCGGTAGGATTTCCCTGTGGAAAAAACTGTTCCGATAATATTACGGCCAGACTTCCAAAAATATAAAAGTCATACCATTCAATCAGGGTTCCGACAGAGGATGCAGTGATAACGCTCCATAATTTTCGAGTGTCATGAGGCGTGACAGCGCTGGTATCTTCCATGAGGTTTAGTCTACTTCGAAGAAAGATAAGTAGAAATTGCACACACGCAAAGCGCTAAAATTGTAAGGGCCAACACCAATGGGTCAATGGTACCACATGTCCTGCAATTCATGAAAAGTATCATGAAGGTCCGTGAGCTGATCTGAAATAACATTATCGTCAGCCGTTTTTACTGATTGGGCCAGGTTCGCGGCTTGCACTTTCAACTTTTCAAGACTGGCTTTCACCTGATCATTATCCACTTTTTCGGGAAGTGGCGCGTCAACCCATTTATTGGCCGCCACGGCAAGTTCCGCGGCGCGCATTTTAACAGGCTCCAGATTGGCGGAATCTTTAAAGGGATGAAACGTTTCAGCCATCACCAGATGAAAATCATCCATTTCCTCCCAAACAGACTGATCCTTCACGATTGGTGAATCTAGTTCAGGATCTTTCTCTTTTCTACTGGCACAGCCTATCACCAACAGAATAATCATGGCGTAAAACATTGCGGATAAGGGTATCTGTTTCATAATAAATCAGGATGAGTAAATGAAAAGTATTCCACAATCTACAGGCGTTCTTTCCTGCGATATTTGCGGTTACCCTCCAATATCTGAATGAATTTTTTTAACACATCAAAATATAATGTCATGAACAAAAATAACGTCATTGACCATATAACACCAATGTTGAAATATAAGGTATCGAAAGACTTTCCCGCAAAAAACTTCGTGGGTTGAAAAAGATTTGCAGAGAAATCAAAATAATGCAACGGCCTGTGCTCATCCATGTATATCGGGAAGATTTTCTGTATCAGCCTGCCCTGATACTCAACAATACGGTCGGAAGCAGTGACATTTTTAACCGCATTGGATACTGCCTCATTCACATATGCATTTCTTTTTTTGTTAAATACGGCGGTGCTCTCAACGGTAGCGGTCAGTGCATTTACTTTATTCTCTTTTTCATCGGCAGCCCGGGCCATCCTGTTGGTATAGAATTGTTTCAGGGTTTTTAAAAAAGAAGCCGTGCTGATATAAACGGTGGAATCAAATTTACCGATGGCTAATTTGTCAACTTCAGGCAGTCTGCTCTCTCCCACCCTGCTGAGTTCATATTTTATTTCATTTCTTACCAGATCAAAAGCTTCAACCATTTTCGAATCATTGGCATTTCGCCATGAGAGGCGGTGATTTAAACAATACGCAAGACGTGATTCCAGCGTAGGGATATAATACACCCGCATATATTCCGCGTGCGCCATGATTTTATCGAGGTCGTAAAACTGCCTTTCAAAAGGATTGTCTTTAAATTGGGTCACCATAAAGGCTTCAAATGCCCACCTCGATGACATCATCTCCCCTATGACCGGAATACCCACAGGCTTCCCTACACTTGGATTAAATTTATCAAAACTGATCACCACGCCACTCAACAATAGCTGCGGAATGATCAAAACAGGGATTAATATATAAATGGTAACTGCCGAATTAAACGAGGCGGAAATATTCAAGCCGAGCATGTTCGCAAAGCAAGTGCAGCTGAATAAAATCAGCCAGTAACGAATTTCGGAATAGGGAATCTCCAAAATGTAATTTCCCACTAAAAGAAACAGGATCGTTTGCATTGCTGAGATGAGAAATAAAACCAACACCTTTGAAGTGAGGTAACTACTTCGGCTTAAATGCAAAAACTGTTCTCGCTTCAGGATCTTGCGATCACGAAAAATTTCCTCAGCGCTCATGGTCAGTCCGAAAAACAATGCAACAACCACGCTCATGAAAAAATAAACGGGTATGTTGTGGTTATTGTAAAAACTATATTGATGATCGCCTGCCAGAATGTTGTAATATTTCACCATAAAGGCAATAAAAAACGCAAGCACAGGGCCCTCCAAAACATTGACGTAGAGGTATTGCTTGTTGGACGCCTTCGCCAGAACATCACGGGTTATAAAAACACGAAGCTGTTTAATCCAGTTCGGTATTTCTTGAGTTACAGGGAGGGCCTCCTGAACGTGTTCGATACGCGGTAACTTAATACCCTGTTTAAAGTACTGGTACCATTGCCCGGGAGAAATTTTTCTTGTGTTCGTATGCCTGCCATATTCATTGACGATCTTCGTCTCAATGATGCTGAATATCTGCTCAGGATTTATGTTTCCGCATTCAGGACAAGCACCCTGGCTTTTGTTTGCTGCATTAATAACATCCCGAAAATAAATTACGGCCTCGACAGGGTTGCCATAATAAATCTGGAAGCCTCCGGAATCCATTATGATAAGGGTATCAAACATTTTAAAAATGTCAGACGAAGGCTGATGGATCACCACAAAAACCATTTTCCCCCGTAGGGAGAGTTCTTTGAGCAAGTCCATAATGTTTTCAGAATCCCGGGAGGAAAGGCCTGAAGTGGGTTCATCCACAAATAATATGGCTGGCTCTCGCAATAACTCCAGTCCGATATTTAAGCGTTTCCGCTGACCACCGCTGATCGTTTTTTGCAAGGGAGTACCCACTTTAAGATTTCGGATTTCGGTTAATCCAAGGCTTAGTAAAGTTTGTTCTGCCAGACTGATGGTCTCTTCCTTTGTGTAATGACCAAAGCAAAGGCGGGCAGCGTAGTAGAGATTTTCAAATACTGTCAGATCTTCGATCAATAGATCATCCTGCGGGATGTAACCAATAATGCCACGCACTTTCCCCGACTCTATATGGATATCAATTCCATTGATCAGCACCCGACCGCTGGAAGGTTTTTCGCTGCCATTTAAGACATTCAATAAAGTCGATTTTCCGGAGCCGCTGGCACCCATTAACCCGATCAATTTTCCGCCATGCTCTGCAATGTTAACATTTTGAAGCCCGGCCCTGCCGCTTTTAAAATGATAAAAAAGATGATCCGCCGAAAAAGTAATATGGGCACGGCTTTCATCGGTGAGAAATTTGCCAACAATATCGCTGTAATAAACGGTTTCGATTTTATCTCCCCGGATAGTACTACCCGTAGGGAAAATATCCACCTTCCGGCTTTTTAGCAAGATGCTGTTGAGATAAAGTGTTGTGATGCCGAGGTATTTTATAAAATACGTTTCCGCATCAGGCAATCGTAGGATGGCAATCAGGCCGGTCAGATTTTTTTCAACAATACGGGGACCCGGATAAGGTTTTTCATCGGAACCTTCATCAACAATGAGCACATTTTTGGACGAAAGCTCATCAATATCCTGTCCGGTAACAAAGCTTTTTAAGGCCTGCATGTCTGCCTTCGGAATTTTCAAGGCCTGCCCAATGTAAAAAATCAGATTTCCCTGCCGATCCGAAATATCCGTTTCCGAATGAACCAGCTCAATGATCTTGACTACCATCACCATTTTTTGCTGCATGGTAAGTGCCTGGTTCACCTGCTTCACAATTTGCATGATCTTCGCCCAGTCATCAACAAATTGCTGTGTATCCGCATCCAGCGTAGTTACCTCCTTCGGCGCTTCACTTTTCTGACTTTGAATAAATTCATCGAAAAGTTTAAGGTAATAAGAAGTGGCATCCCGGTTGAGATGCAGGCTTAAAAACTCCTTAACGTTCGACCTTTCAGCATCCGTAATGCGCTCACGGGCCACGATAGCAAAGAGTTGAATGATCGCCTTTAGAAGTTCTTCACTCATGCTTTATTAGGTATGGGATCTAAGAACAGGTATAAGATCTTGAACACCGTCCTTGACCTCTATAATCGCAAAGTTAGCGGATGGCATATTAATAATAAAAAACAGGAAGACATTGTCCTCCTGTTTCATTATTTTTCTAAAACTGATTTACTGGTCTCTGAGAAGCACCAGGTCACCCGATTTTGGTCGTAATCAGATCACCTAATATGAACAAACCTTCCCTCAGGTATTCATCTTCGAGTTCTTTCAGACTACTGGTAACCGGTTTTTCTTTTCCAGCAATTTTGGTATTGAGTTTACTGCTGGCGGCTTTCTTTTCTGCCACTTCCAATTCCTTTTTGCGAACGGTTTCGTTCAGTGAAATTCTTGTATCCTTCAGACCTTTTTTCGTTTTCGCTGTTTCATCTGCAAAACGCGTAAGTTCCGGATCTGTCTTGAGCCTGTTGTTATAAGATTTGTTTAGCCCGGCAAGCACGCGGGAATTAATCACAGGTGTCTTTTGGTATGGTGTACTTCTGATCTCATCCCAGGGAAGAGCGCTTAAGCTGGAACTTTCCCCAAATTGTTCGGGGTCGAGTGCCGTTGGCAACTTAACATCTGGCATCACGCCCCTATGTTGCGTACTGCTTCCGGTAACGCGATAGAATTTTTGAAAAGTAAGTTTTAGCTGCCCTACCTCATTCTTCGGATCATTAATGAATTTTGCCAGATCAATTACTGTTTGAACCGTTCCCTTGCCATAGGTGGATTCCCCCACTACGACCCCGCGGTTGTAGTCCTGAATCGCGCCGGCAAAAATTTCAGAGGCCGAAGCACTGAAACGATTAGTAAGGACAACCAACGGTCCGTTGTAAACGATCGTAGGGTCATCGTCAGTACCCACCTCAATTTTATTTGACGAATTTTTTACCTGAACCACCGGTCCGTTTTTTATAAAAATGCCTGTCAGGTCAATGGCCTCCGAAAGTGAGCCGCCGCCATTGTTGCGCAAATCGAGTACGAGGCCATCCACTCCATCGCGTTGCAATTCTTTGATTAATCTCTGCACATCCCGCGTAGTGCTGTTGTAGTCAGGATCGCCTTTTTGATAGGCTTCAAAATCCATATAAAAACTTGGCAGGGTTATAATACCGAGTTTCAGATCCTTTCCATCTTTCTTATAATTGATCAGTTGCTTTTTGGCTTGCTGGTCTTCCAGTTTAATTTTATCCCTGACCAGCACAAATTGTTTTTGAGCACCTGCTACACCGGTTTCTGCTGGAAGAATCCCTATTTTTACCTTAGTACCTTTAGGGCCTTTAATCAATTTAACGACATCATCGATCCGCCATCCCACTACATCCACCATTTCTCCATCACTCCCTTGTCCGACGGAAATTATCCTGTCATTTATGTGAATAAGTCCACTTTTTTCTGCAGGGCCCCCGGGCAGTACTTCAACGACTTTTGTATAATCATTTTCGGTCTGCAAACGGGCTCCGATGCCTTCCAGAGAAAGGCTGATACTTTGTTTAAAACGGTCGGCATCATCAGGAGAAAAATAATTGGTATGAGGGTCATACGACTCGGTAATGGAATTCATGTACATGCTGAAGATGTCTTCTGCATTCACGTCGCGGGTGTAAGTTTTCACGAGGCGCTCGTATCTTTCTTTTAAAGTTTTGATAATTTCCTCCTGGGTTTTTCCCGCTAGCCGCAGACTTAACGCCTGATTTTTGATCACTTTGCGCCAAATGTCATTTACTTCATCGTCATTTTTCGGCCACGGCCCTTTATCACGGTCCGTTTCATAATATTCGTCCTTCGTGTAGTCAAAAGTTTCATGAATCAGCTTAGTCAGCACATAGGCCATGCGTTCGTCGAACCGTGCTTTAAAAACATTATAGATTTCAAATGCCGGATCAATGTTTTCTGCTTTCGTAAGATCATCAATCTGGGTCCTGAACTTTTCAAAACCTGCAACATCTTTTTGGGTAAAGTATGTTTTATTATTATCCAATGCCTCAAGATACTGATCCAGAATTACGGAAGAAAGGGAATCATTGAGACTGATCTTGCGGTAATGGTTATTATCCAATATATAGGAAATAACTTTTGCCTCTTTTCCAAAAACCGGTTTGGCCTTAAGCTGGGTGGTATCACCAGGAACTGTCGCCA
>JAYSOP010000810.1:0-3826 GCA_043722905.1 Chryseolinea sp. | reverse complement strand
AACCTGTATTTTTTTGTTTTCGGTTTGCTCTTTATAGTGGCCGGGTGCAGAGAGCCAGGGTCACCTCAAACCCTGTTATCACCGATAGCACCAAAAGATGCGTTGACTACTTTTGAATTGGAACCCGGATACAAAATTGAACTGGTTGCCGCCGAACCATTGCTTGCGGATCCGGTAGCGATTGAGATAGATGAAAATGGAAATTTGTACGTGGTTGAAAATCACGGATATCCATTGGATAAAACGAAAAGCAGTAAGATCAAACTGCTCAGGGATACCAACGGCGACGGTCGGATGGATACCAGTATTACCTTCGCCGACAGCCTGACTATGCCAACGGGAGTTTTACGTTGGAAGAGGGGCATTATTGTTACGGATGCACCCCATGTTTTTTATATGGAAGATACCGATGGTGATGACAAAGCTGATATCATTGAGGTTATGCTTACCGGATTTGCGTTGTCAAACCCCCAGCATAATGTCAATACCCCCATTATGGGACTTGATAACTGGATCTATCTTGCGCATGAGAGGACTGTCGGAACGGAAGTGTATAAAAAAGATTTTGGTGATAAAGGGGGTCAGATTTATTATCCCTCAATGCCTCAGGGAGTGCGGCTTCCCGAAAACGCAAATGGTAGGAGTGTGCGGTTTCGTCCTGACAGGAATGACCTTGAAGTTTTGTCAAGCAGTACACAATACGGCCATACGTTTGATGTTTGGGGTAATTATCTGTTGGTAAACAATTCTAATCACCTGATGCATTCCGTGCTTGCCAATGAGTATCTAAACCGCAATCCCAAATTGCTGGTAGCAACAAGTATTTCATCTTTGCCAGATCACGGCAATGCCGCAGAAGTATTCCCCATTACTAAAAACCCCGACAGACAGTTGTTGACAGATGTAGGTGTCATGACGTCCGCCTGTTCAATAACCGCTTATTCAGGAGGAGCTTTTACAGATGAGTACAATAACAATATGACGTTCGTTGCAGAACCGGTTAGCAATATTATACACGTTGATAGACTCACACCCAATGGCGCCACGTTCAGAGCCGGGCGCGTGCATCAAAAAAAGGAGTTCCTCGCTTCAACTGATATGTGGTTCCGGCCTGTCAATATGTATATAGGCCCTGATGGTGCCTTATACGTGGTTGATTATTACCGTGAAATCATTGAACATCCGGAATGGCTCGCTGAAGAAGTCACCCAGTCAGGTAAATTGTACAACGGTAAGGATATGGGTAGAATTTACCGCATCTCTGCAAAGGAAGCTGCTCCAGGCACCTGGACAAAAGACCTTTCGCTTAGCAAAGCCACAGATGAAACTTTGGTAGAAAAGCTCTCTGATCCAAACATCTGGTGGCGAAGAAATGCGCAGCGGTTGCTGATTGACAGGGGGAGTGAATCTATTCCTGCGTTAATCCAAATGACCAACAGCCAGTCTTCACTCGGAAGGCTACACGCCTTGTGGACCCTTGAAGGTTTGCGGAAACTGCAACCTCAACAGATTGTCAAAGCATTAAAAGATCAGGAGCCTGGAATCCGTATGAATGCGATTAAATTGGCGGAACTTCATTTAAAGGCAGCCCCTTCTCTGGTCGAATCCCTGATGTCTCTTGAAAACGATGGTGATGCTAAAGTAAGATTTCAACTGCTTTGCACGCTGGGTTTTGTTGATACGCCGGAGGCAGCAGAAGTTCGCAATAGAATACTGTTTCAGGATATGAAAGATGAATTTGTTCAGGTCGCTGCGCTATCCGCTAAATCTTCACAAACGAAAAACCTCCTGCAGTCAGTTATATCCCGATATCAGAAGGATAATCCTGCTTATGCATCATTGGTGCGAAATATGAGTGCCACGGAAGGGGCAGTTGATAATTCCCCGTTTGCTCATGAACTCCTGGAAAAAGCCACCTTCATTTCAGAAGGTGAGGTCTCATGGCAGGTACCTGTTCTAAAAGGGCTTGCCAGGGGATATAAGCAACGAAAAAATACTTTAACTCTTGAGGAACAAAATCTGCTGATGAAAGCTTTCTTCGACCATCCCGTAATTTCCTTGCGGCAGGCTATCCTTGAAGTTTTGCAGGCAAAAGGGATTTCTTACGGGGCCGGTATGAATGCCGCCTTAAAAAAAGTCAGGAAGATTTCGAGTGACGAAAATCTTTCTGACCCTGAAAGAATATTAGGAATAGGTTTTCTCGGTTTACAAAATCCTGTAGCCGATACGTTATTAATGAAGCAATTGGTGCTTGACGCAAAATCATTACCCATTCAACTGGCTGCCTTAAGAACCCTGAACAAGATACCAGATGAAACCGTATCTTACTTTGTATTGAAGCACTGGGTTCTATTTCAACCTGCTCTCCAGGATGCTGCCATAAATACGTTTATGGAAAAAGAGCAACGTATTAAAATGCTGGTCGAGGCTATTGAGTCGGGCAAGATACAACCGGCAAGTATTGGGTGGCAGCGAAGTGTTCGCCTGATGGCGCAATCGAATATTCCGTTGCGGGATAGGGCAAGAAAACTTCTTACACGGGATGATCAAAGGCAAAAGGTGATCGCTCAATATCAACCCGCACTAAAAATTACAGGAGATATCACAAGGGGAAAAGCTATTTATGAAAAAACCTGCGCCATTTGCCATCAGGTAAAAGGTGCATCGGGAATTCCTTTTGGACCGGATTTAGGCACCATTCAAAGCTGGCCGGCCACTGGAATTATGGATAACATTCTTGATCCGAACCAATCAATTTCCCACGGTTTTGATTTATGGAATATTGTCCAAACAAATGGCGAATCACTGCAAGGGGTAATTACAGCGGAAACGCCATCCACCATTACGCTCCGAAGTGCTAATGGTCAGGTTGCGACCATTTCACGGGAGGAAATGGCTTCTCAAAATGCCCTGCATATGTCGGCAATGCCTTCGGGTCTGGAAAAAGACATCACGCAAGAGGATATGGCAGACCTCCTCGCCTTTCTTACTCAGCGGAGATAAAATATTTAAAAAGGAATCTGGTTTTATACTGCGCAGCTTTCTGATTACGCGTTAATAAACACAAAGCACTTTTTGGTGTTAAGGCCAGTACGCCTGAATTTTCTTTCTCACAAAGGTTACACTGCGTTCCAGTTGAGGCATGCCTTCAACGCCATCTTCAATGCTGATCCACCCGTTAAATCCTGCGTCTTTAAGTGTTGTAAATATGGCATCGTAATCATTGAGACCTTTGCCGATTTCGCCGTGGCTTAATCGTTTGGCATAACCTGTAGCACCGCCTTCTTCCTTTCGCAAATCCTCGATCGTTCCGGAAAGCAAATAGCGGTCACTGGCATGCATGGTTACAACTCTATGGGCTACACGTTTTAGCAGCTCAAGCGGATCCTCGCCGGCCAGGTAGGTATTGCTTGGATCGTAATTTACTCCAAAGTTAGGGTGATGAATTCTGTTTACAAGTTTGCAGAAAACCTCCATTTTTTGAGCAAACTCAGGAAACTCCCAAAAATCATCTTTGTAATGATTTTCAATAATCAGGGTTATGTTGCGTTCCTGAGCATAAGGCAAACACGTTTCGATGCATTCCACCGCGTACTTCACACCTTCATCCATGGAAAGTTCAGGCCTGCGTTGTCCGGAAAGTACTCTGCAATAAGACCCCCCTAAAGTATGGGTCATATCAATCCACCGTTTTTGTTTTGCTATTTCTTTATTACGGAAAATTTTATCAGGATGAGTGAAGTCCGGTGAACAACACATCATAGGAATCACTTTGCCGTGATCTTCTACAAGCTTTCGGAAATGTGGCCAATTTTTTTCTTCCGCC
>JAYSOP010000809.1:0-2055 GCA_043722905.1 Chryseolinea sp. | reverse complement strand
GCACATTGCGCTAAAATTATTCTCGCTTCAGGATAACCTATAACGTTTACCGCCTGAAATGTATTGTTTGCCATGATTAGAGCAGTGGGGTTTGCGTTGCCTATATCCTCGGATGCCAGTATTAACATTCTGCGCGCAATGAATTTAACATCTTCGCCGCCTTCTACCATCCTTGCAAGGTAATACACCGCTGCATTTGGATCGCTTCCTCTTATAGATTTTATGAAAGCTGAAATGATATCGTAGTGCTGCTCCCCACTCTTATCATACAATGCGATGTGCTTTTGAGCAACGTCCATTACCACTTCATTTGTAATCTCAATAAACCCTGGAACTGAATCGGTAATTAGTTCCACCAGATTCAGCAGTTTTCTACCATCACCACCGGAAATGTTCAACAAAGCCTCGTGTTCCTTGATGATAAATTTCCTGTTTTTGATGAACACATCCTTCTTAAAAGCTTCGTGGACTAGGCCCAGCAATTGATTTTCGCCCAATGGTTTTAAAGTGTAAACCTGACAGCGGGAAAGAAGCGCCGAATTTACTTCGAAGGAAGGATTTTCGGTAGTTGCCCCAATCAGGGTGATGATCCCTTTTTCGACAGCCCCGAGTAAAGCATCTTGCTGTGACTTGTTAAAGCGATGAATCTCATCGATAAATAATATCGAACGCGGCGAAAGTTTTGATTTTTCAATTACTTCCCTAACATCTTTTACGCCAGAACTTACTGCGCTTAAAGTATGAAATGGTTTTTTTACTTCGGTTGCGATAATATTGGCAATGGTCGTCTTTCCTACACCCGGTGGACCCCATAAGATCATAGAGGGAATATTGCCGGATTGGATTGCTTTCCGGATAACCCCACCGATGCCAGTCAGGTGCTCTTGTCCTATTAGCTCATCAAGACGTGATGGGCGCATACGTTCGGCAAGGGGTGGGTTTGAATTCAGCAACACGGGATTAATAGATAATGTTATAAAAGTACAATGCCTTCAAGAAGAAATGGGTCTTTCACCTTAATTATTCTTTAAATTTTAAGCGTTGCTAACGGAACAAAAAGGATGCTTTGCATTTACTTTCCCTCTTTACTTTATGAAGGGTATAAAATAAAATTTTCGTTCTTTGCGTGATTAAATAGTTATTATATTTGATTCCCTCATAATTTAAACCGGCGATGCCATTGGCAGGCAAGCAGAAAAACTGACTATCAGGCAAATGGAAGTTCCGAAATATACTTAAGTTTTATCAGCACCATGGCAGAAGAAAAGCACTTCAGATGAGTGACCCGGAAACTCATGTACCGGTATATGGAGAATTTTTAAGCCTACCCATCCGTCATCATTAGATTCATTTAATCTGATGATGGATTTGTTAAATATATGAAAAGCAAGACCACATGAAAAAACTTATTATCATTCTACTTTCAACCGTCGCACCATTTTTCCATGCCTGGTCGCAAAATAAAATGACCCCGGAGCTACTCTGGCAATTAGGACGCGTCAGTGCTACAGGTATTACACAAGATGGCGACAAAATAGTGTATCAGGTGAGCACTCCAGATATGGAGGCAAATAATAGTTCCGTTAAACTTTATTCCATTCCCGTAGCAGGCGGTCAGGTCAGGGAAATTACAAGTGCGCAAACTCTTTTAAAGGATAAAAATGTTTCTCCGGACGGTAAATTTACCATCAAAACCCAAGAGGTTAAACTACAAAAAGTTTTTGGAAAAGATTTTTATCCTGAATGGCAGAAATCAGATGTTCAGATTTATGAAATCCTGAACTATCGCCATTGGGACGAATGGGAAGATGGTGCTTTCAGCCATATCTTTATCTACCCAGCAGGAGAAAATACGGAACAAGGTAAAGATATTATGGAAGGGGAACCGTTTGACTGTCCTCAAAAACCATTTGGCGGAGCGGAGGACTATGCCTGGAGCCCTGACAGCAGGTTAGTTGTTTATGCAACAAAGAAAAAATCCGGAGCTGCTTATGCCCTCAGCACCAATACCGACTTATTCGCTTATGAAATTTCGACGGGAAAAACGACAAACCT
>JAYSOP010000808.1:0-4397 GCA_043722905.1 Chryseolinea sp. | reverse complement strand
AGGTTTATGATACGGGGGTTTCACACAGAGAAAAGGAAGTTTTCTCCTTCATTGAAGGCGGATTTCAATATTATCTGGACCTCGAATACTCGCCGTTATTTGACAGTGACAAGAAAGTTTCCGGAATTATGGTGACTGGATATGATATAACTGAAACGGTCAAATCAAGGAAAAAAATCGAGGAAAGCGAAGAACGACTAAGGATGGTTATCGAGGCCAGTGGGCTTGGAATGTGGGAGCTTAATCTCAAAACAAAAGAGTTCGTCTATTCTGATAAATACCTGCAAACATTTGGCATTAACGACCACTCAAAACCTACGCATGAACAATTGTTGAAGCGGGTGCATCCGGAGGATACCGCAGTAAGGGAAAAAGCCATTGATGACGCATTTCAATCAGGCGTTCTCCATTATGTTTCAAGATTACAGTGGGATGATAAAACAATACATTGGATTGAGGCGCAGGGAAAAGTGCTGTATGATGAGCACAATCAACCATTCAAACTGGTTGGAACATCCAGAGACATAACCGAACAGAGGGCTTTTCAGAAAAGCATTCAGGATAGTGAACAAAGATTTCGCCTGCTGGCCGATTCCATGCCGCAATTTATCTGGACAGGTAACGCTGATGGCACATTAACGTATTTTAATCAATCGGTTTATGATTATACAGGTATGGACGCCGAGGAAGTTGCCCGCGAAGGCTGGATTCAGATTGTACATACCGACGACAGGCAGGCGAATATTAACCGCTGGATGGAGTCGGTCAACACAGGCAAAAGTTTTCACTTCGAGCATCGCTTTAGAAGGAAAGACGGGGAATATCGCTGGCAATTAAGTCGTGCGTTGCCGCAAAAGGATAATCAGGGAAAAATACAAATGTGGGTAGGGACCAGTACTGATATTCACGATCAGAAAACTTTCGCAAAGGAACTTGAAACGAAAGTCAGGGACAGAACGAAGGAGCTCAAGAAAGCCAACGAGCAACTTGAAAAAACCAATCATGAACTCGAACAGTTTGCCTATGTGGCATCCCATGATCTACAGGAGCCACTGAGAAAGATTCAGACGTTTTCTGATATTCTGCAAAAGAATATGCATGATCCGTTGGCAGTGAAAAAGTACTTCTCCAAAATTGATACTTCCGCGCAACGCATGGCGGAGCTAATTAAAGCAGTATTAAACTATAGCCGCCTGACGTCTCTTCAGAATCCATTTACAGCCACAGATTTGAATGTGGTTCTTGAAGACGTTAAAACTGACCTTGAATTAATGATTGCTGAAAAAGAGGCCGTCATTGAAAATGATCATCTGCCCGTGGTCAAAGGAATTCCGCTCCAGTTAAATCAACTTTTTTCAAACCTGATTGGCAACTCACTTAAATTCTGCGATCAAAATTCAGTCATCAAAATCTCCTGCCGGTATGTTCTGGGCGAAGATGTAAATAGTGGCCACAACGCCGAGTCTGGGAAACGATATGCTGTGTTAATTTTTAAAGACAACGGTATCGGATTTGAATCACAATACGCTTCTCAGATCTTTACTATTTTTCAACGGCTGCATAGCCTGCAAACTTATTCCGGCACGGGCATAGGCCTGGCATTGTGCAAGAAGATAGCCGAAAACCACAATGGGTTTATCACCGCGCAAAGCGAGCCCGGACAGGGAGCAACCTTTTGCGTCTACCTGCCCGCAGAATTTTATTCCTGATTAGCGTGTTTAACGGATTAGCAGGATTACAATTCTTTAATCCTGATGTTCCTGAAATAAACAGGTGCCCCGTGATCCTGTAAAGAAATTACACCTGTTTTTGCTTTATTCCAGGCTGGATAATCTTTCCATTTGCTCTTGTTATAGCGCTCCCTGAAATCATCGCTGTCTTCTTCAAATTCCAAAACTTTGTCGCCATTGAGCCAGTGTTCAACGTGACCCTCGTAATATATGATACGCGCGGTATTCCATTCTCCCGCAGGGTTTACTTTCTTGGAAGCGGATGCCGCATACATGTCATAATTTCCTCCGGCCTTTTGTTCTTCTCTCAAATCACCTTCCCAACCGGAATCATCCATTAATTGAAACTCAGGACCGCTTTCATAGTCGAACTTGAATTCGGGCGCTTCTACGACATGGTAAAGGACACCACTATTTCCTCCTTTGGTAACTTTATAGTCAAGGATCAATTCAAAATTGTCAAACTTCCGTGTGGTAATTAATGAGCCCCCAATGTTAGCTGTTCCTTCCGTAAGACCTTTCCCGTTACAAAGAATAGACCCATCCTGAACACTCCATAAAGGACCGATGGTGTCCTGATTAAATCGCTTCCATCCATCGAGCGTTTTTCCATCAAAGAGTAGTTGCCAGCCATCCGCAATCTCCTCAGGAGTGAGTGTGTTCGGATCCTTTAATGCAGATGAGTCTTGTGGAGAGCGACAGGAAAAAACAAATGAAGTTAGTAATGCGGTTAAACTGAAGAAGAAGATGAATTTTTTCACGGCGTCTGGTTTAGAAAACTAATGTAGCGCAGAAAACCTTTTCCTCCAAGCCCAGATTATAGTTCTTTAGCAAGGTAAAAAAAGGTAAACTAAATTTACAATTGCTTCAATCGAGGAGGGCACATTATATGTGTTGCGTTGACCATGGCTTCTTTAAAACAGGGCACTTCTTATTCCGCATCTATTACACCCTTGAAAGTACCAGGCAAGACATATTTTTGCGCAACCTAATTTCGCAAACCGCCAGCGCTCGGGTGGCCCCGACTAATTTAACCGGAAATTTTTCGACATACCGAAGGTTCACATCGCCTGCAACAGCCGGTGGAGGCAATTCGCGAACAGGGAACGAGAATACCGGCTTACCCTGCGACTAAGGTGGGTAAGGCCATAGCACCTGAAAGAAAGGTCACAAGCGTTACAAGTGCTTTGTCTTTAGGTTGAAACATGGCTCCACACGCCAGGTTAAAAGCTTGAAACGGAAAGCGCGGGTAGGAAGATAATAGCAGTATTTACAGGAAAGTGAATGGGTGTTCTTCTTTAAAATGTGTTATTTGCAATTGGTTATCGGCCCCAATCATTATAGCTGGCGTATAACTGATTTATTGGTAATCCGGCGGAAGCCAGCAGCCATTCCTCCTTGAGAAAATCAAAGCCACCGCTCATTCAGGTATCTTTGAAATAATTTTAACTTTGCTTATATAAAATGCATACTATGGTAAACACGAATGCTCAATCAACTGGTGTATGGTACGATGGTATCGCCATTGTACGTATAGCAGTAGGAGTGATACTCATGTTGCATGGGCTGCAATTATTTGAAACAGAAGAAATGAATGCCTTTGCGCAACGATTAACTTCACTGGAAATACCCATTCCATTAGTATTGGTTTATATCGGGAAGGGTATCGAACTGGTGGGTGGTGTTTTCTTAATTATCGGATTATTTACAAGTCTGTTTTCCACCCTGCTTTTCCTCACCTTTATGTTCATCACCTTCGTGATGGGAGAAGGCAAAATCTTCAGTGAAAATCAGCACCCTTTTCTACTGGCTGTAATTTCTTTGTTATTCTTTTTCACCGGTGCTGGAAGATTTAGCCTTGACTATGTTATTTTCATCAACCGAAAGGAAGACAAGAAAGACGCTGGTAGTAGTGCCGTGAGCAAAAGATTTGGACGGTACGTCTCTAAAGGATAGGTTAGATACACTTTTCCTTATTATTAAACTTCTGTCTTTTTTTTTTCCGCAAAAGGTCTGCCAGGCTAAAAACGACAGCGCAAAAAGCAACCCAGATAAAGCCTCCGATAAAACCGGCAGCGACATCCGAAGGATAGTGCACACCCAGATAAATTCTACTGATACCAATCGATAGAATTAGAATAATCAACATAATAATCAGTATGCTCTTCGTCCACCGAGGCATTTGATACCGCGCACAAAGGAAAATCAGGAACCCATAAAAAGCCATTGCTGACATCGAATGCCCGCTGGGGTAACTCAAAGTGTTTACTGAGACAAGATGCTCGAGAGAGGGCCGCGCGCGGTTAATGACTTTTTTCAACGCAATATTCGATAGCGACGCCAGCATCAATACGGAGGTTATCTGAAGGATATATTTCCAGCTACTTTTTTTTATCAGATAGAATGCCGCCAGTAGAAGGGTAAGAACGATGTATGCATTCCGATCTCCGAGATGGGTGGTGAACGTGAAATAATCCGTCAACCATTCCCTCCTGAAAGAGATAATAGACACCGTCACTGTCTCATCAAAGCCATTGAGTTCATTTTCTGCGAGTTCATGCGTGAGAAGTACAAAACCATTTAAGCCGATGATGAAGAGTATAAAGCATATCAGGATCGTAACGTAGTAGGGTAGGTCTTCATTTTCAGAATGGAATTTTTCCCGGA
>JAYSOP010000807.1:0-2332 GCA_043722905.1 Chryseolinea sp. | reverse complement strand
CTGAAAAAAAAATCTCGGAAGAGGAGAGATTAACGGCGCTGCAGCAGTTGCTTCATCTGTATAATAAAGTGGGGATTACTTCTGTTTGCTCTGCAAGCGGTGGGCAGGATGAGCTCAACATGTTTACGGAATTAATGGATCGTGATGAATTAACGGTCAGAGTTTTTCAAAATTTCAGGATGCCTGTCGATACCAAATCATCGCTTGCTGAACTAGCGAAAATTTTAAAAACGTATGGATACAAAACCGGGGATGGGAACGAATGGGTGAAGGTCGGGGCATTAAAAATTGTATTGGATGGAGGCATGCTGACTGGAACAGCCTACCTCAACGAAAGCTGGGGACCAAAAGCAAAAGAAATGTTTGGGATCAATGACCCTCTTTACCGGGGGGAATTATTTTTTTCTAAAAAAGAATTGGTGAACATCATTACCGCAGCGTTCGACGCAGGATGGAAATTCACTGCCCATGTTACTGGAGGGGGTGGTGTCGATACCCTCCTGGCTGCATACGAAATAGTGGATTCGTCCCGGAAAATCAACCAAAAAAGGTTTTCTATCATTCATGGAAATTTTTATACACAGGATGCCATCCGGAAAATGGCCTTGATGGGAATTTATGCTGATATGCAGCCCGCGTGGTTCTATAAGGACACCAATGCTTTGCTCAGGATTTTGGGTGAACAACGCATGGAGAGCTTTCATCCCTATCGGTCCATGATGGATGCGGGTATCATGATTAACGGGGGTTCAGACCACATGGTAAAGCTCGACCCTGTGACGTCCATTAATCCTTACAATCCATTTCTGGCGATGTGGTCGGCCATCACCAGAAAAACAGATAGCCATACCGTATTCAATCCCGGTCAGTCGATCTCCAGAATACAGGCTTTGCAAATGTATACGATCAACAATGCCTATGCTTCTTTCGAGGAGGATTTGAAGGGAACGTTAGAAGTGGGCAAATTTGCAGATCTGGTGGTGTTATCCAATGATATACTGACTTGTCCTGTAGATACTATCCGCAATATTAAACCGATTTTAACCCTGGTAAATGGTCAAGTGGTGTTTGAGGATGGTACCCTGGAGTAAGGTGACCGCAAAGTCATTGTCCGACTAAGGCAAACCAATTCTTCCCTAAGGATTTAAGGATAAAACCAACTTCTAAAATCAGTGCTAGTCGGCTGTAAAATTAAGCAGTTGACAGTGGGGCCAATTCACCCCTCATCCTGTTAGCAAGTAATTTCTTTCGTTTTGGCTTTTCGAATCACAGGATCCATTGAGTTTGAATAATCACCGTATTCGCAAATCCCGGAGGGATTAAATTTGAATAGCCCCGCATGAAATGCGGGTTCAGATAAGGGTGTGCTTAAAACCCCAGCGGGTTTAATAGAATATTTTAACTAAGGTTTAAAATCTAATTAAATTAACATAAGTGCATTAAATTCATTGATCAGGCGATGGCCTTTTTAAAAATTTTATAGGTTCGCAAAAAGGGTGCGCAGCATTTACTTATTCATTCGAGGAGAAGAACAAGTTCATCGAGGCCGTTAAAAACCAGGGGAACATCACAAAAACATTTCCTTCCAAAAAGAATTAATATCATTGTTAGAGCAACAGGAAATAGAATTTGAGAAAAAATCTATTTAAAAACTTCTTTTAAACCCCGTTGGGGTTCGGGTTCTTGTCGTGTGCATTTCCCCCAGGTTTCACCTGGGGCAACTCAAATTCAATCCCTCCGGGATTTCGAGTGATTCTCAACTTGGTTTAAGTTGGGGTGACCTAATTATCGACGCGAAACCCCCTTCGTATTTGGAATGTTACATGACCTTAAAGCATGATATCTTCACATTTCGGCCGTTCAAAAAAAAATCAATTAAATTCCCCGGACAACGGTGATTTTCTATAATCCAATAGCAAAAATAAAAAGAACTGAGGTAAACTCTCATTCACCGCGCTATGTGCTTTTTAGGTGCACAAAATAATCCATATCGGCATATTCATAAATATTCAATAATATCGACTAAAAAGCCAATAAATTGATTTATTAATTTAAAAGCCGATAATCTATTTTATCGGCATAAGAACCTATAATATATTTAATTAAAAAAACTCAGAATAAATCGGTTGGGCAATAATTTATTCCAAAGACAGTTCATCGATAAAAAAGGATCCTCTTGCTGTTTTATGAAGTGGATGCCAGGCAGGTAAGGCCCCAACCTTTTTCGCTTTCAGGCGGATAAACCGGATGGACTGTTCGGGGAAAGTAACCTGAACAAGGTCCTTCGCCGGAGGCCGTTTCTCGTGAGGAAGGACCGTCGCCACCCTACCCA
>JAYSOP010000806.1:0-5292 GCA_043722905.1 Chryseolinea sp. | reverse complement strand
ATTTCAGGATATGACCGTACAGCCACCACGTTAACTGCCGACCTTGAAAAAGAAGGGATGGCAATTCATTTTGATGATTCTGTGAAATCCATTCCTAAAGAGATTATTGAAAATAGGGAAAAGACTTTAGTGATTTATACCCCTGCAATTCCAAAAGACCACAAGGAGCATCAATTCTTGAAAGAAAAGCAATATACAATCCTGAAGCGTTCGGAGGTGCTGGGCCTTATCTCCAAAGATTATGTCACGGTAGCGGTTGCCGGCACCCATGGGAAAACAACAACATCTTCCATGGTAGCACACCTTCTTAAAACAGCCAAAAAGAGTATGGTTGCTTTTTTGGGAGGTATCACCACAAATTACGATTCCAACCTTGTTATGCATGGCGTGGTTTCAAAAGATACCATCGCCGTGGCTGAGGCGGATGAGTTTGACCGGTCTTTTCTGAGGTTGTTTCCAAAGATCGCGATCGTGACCTCGGCGGATGCAGATCACCTGGATATTTATGGAGACCATGAAAGCCTCATTGCATCTTTTAAAGAATTTATCAAACAAATTGATAAGGATGGCTACCTGATCATTCATGAATCCATTGCTGAAAAACTTGCCGCAGATATCCATCACGTTACTAAAAATATTTACAGCATGAGCCGGGGACAATTTTTTGCCGGCAACATTATCGCCAAAAGTGGTTTTTTTGAATTTGACCTCCATGGTTTTGGTAAGGTTGAACATATCAGGTTAGGTGTCCCCGGATTTCATAACATTGAAAATGCCATTGCAGCCTCGATTGCAGTTTGGCAATGTGGTGTGGATCTGCCAACCATTAAAAAGGGATTGGAATCCTTCACTGGCGTGAAGCGGAGATTTGAATTCATAATCAAACATGACAGGCTGGTGTTTGTGGATGATTATGCGCATCACCCGACAGAAATTGAAGCTTTTCTTAAATCCATGAAGTCAATGTATCCACGAAAAAAACTAACAGTCATTTTTCAGCCACACCTATTCAGCCGTACCCGTGACTTTGCGGAAGGATTCTCAAAAAGTTTAAGCCTGGCTGATGAATTATTTTTAATGGACATATATCCAGCGCGCGAACTTCCTATCCCGGGAGTGGATTCGGATATGATCTTCAAAGATATTACAAGCCCGACGAAAATCCGTTGCGGAAAGAACGACTTGTTGGCAAAACTTGAAAATTCAGACATCGAAGTGCTGGCTACTGTTGGGGCAGGAGATATTGACACTTTTGTGGAACCAATATTGAACATGCTGACTAAAAAATATGAAGTTTAAGATCAACTTAAGAAGGGAACTCAAGATCATAGCCGTGTTGGTTGTATTGTTTGCGTTGATTGCTTTCACTGAAAGAATGAAAGGTGAGGTGACCGTTCGTGCTATTCAGATTTCCATGGAAAACATTCATGATAATCATTATCTCGATGAAGCGGATGTGCTGAAACTAACCCGGATTAATGCTGAAAATTTCACAGGAGCGAGTATCAGTAAACTTAACTTCCGTGAAATAGAACAACGCATGAAACAAAATCCTTTTATCCGCAGTGCAGAAGTGTATAGCGACCTGAAGGGCAACCTGATGGTAAATGTCTCCCTCCGGAGACCTATTGCCAGAATTGTGAGAACCGACGGGCCTGACGCATACATCGCTGAAGACGGCACTATGATGCCGGTTTCAGAAAAATTTTCATCTCGTGTTTTGTTGATCAGCGGATCTTTTATGCCCCAGATTTTAAAGCTGGATAATCTCTATGAACTGGAGGCAGGCAGGCAGATCATGAGCATGCTGAGCACAATACGAGAGGATGAATTCTGGAGTGCTCAGATCGCTCAACTGGAGATTGATAAGAAAACAAAGATCACATTATTTCCCCAAGTCGGTGATGAAACAATTGAGTTTGGAAAACCGGTCGATCCGGAAATGAAATTCAGAAAATTGCTGATTTTTTATAAAAATATTTTGCCACGCGTAGGCTGGAATAAGTATAACCGGATCAATCTGGAATATGAAGGTCAGGTTGTGGCGGAGTAGTCATTAGGGGTGCAGGTTGGCGTAGTGGATAAAGACTGGAGGTAAGTATCGGCATATGATACGGACGTCGCTATCCGATCCGCTACTGACAATGACTAAATAAAAATTAGAGAAAGAAACTTAAAAAAAATTGATACATTAATTAAGCACTGTCAACAACCACTCATAAAGATTTACAACCATGGAACAGGAAAAAATTGTAGTCGGACTCGACATAGGCACAACTAAAATTTGTGTGATTGTTGGCCGCAAAAATGAATTCGGCAAGCTCGAGGTGCTGGGTATGGGCAAAGCGGAATCGGAAGGCGTCGTCAAAGGAATTGTTTTTAATATTGATAAAACCGTTCATGCCATCGAGAAAGCAATCAAAGAGGCCAGCGACCAATCCGGTATTGATATTGGTGTAGTGAACGTTGGTATTGCCGGACAGCACATACGCAGTTTCATTCAACACGGAGGGATTACCCGGACTTCAAGAGAAGATGAGATTACCATCGATGACGTGGAACGCATTACACAGGACATGTACCGAATGGTAGTTCCCCCGGGGAGTCAGATCATCCATGTGATGCCGCAGGATTACATGGTGGATTATGAAGAAGGTATTAAGGAGCCTGTAGGAATGTCGGGTGTCAGATTGGAAGCTGATTTCCACATTATTACAGCGCAGACAAATGCCATTAATAATATCAATAAATGCATCAGGCGTGGGGGACTTGAAATTGAAGACCTGATTTTGGAACCACTGGCCTCTAGCCTGGCCGTACTGAGTGATGAGGAAAAAGAAGCGGGTGTCTGCCTGATCGACATCGGTGGGGGTACAACCGATATTGCTATATTTTATGACAATATCATCAGGCATACTGCGGTCATTCCGTTCGGTGGGAACATTGTCACCAATGATATTAAACAGGGTTTAATGGTCCTTCCGCAACAGGCGGAACAGTTAAAAACAAAATTTGGAAAGGCCATTGCCGAGGAGGCCAGCCCGAATGAAATTGTGTCCATTCCCGGTATCAGGAACAGATCGGCGAAAGAGATCTCAGTTAAAAATCTTTCGAATATAATTCAGGCAAGGATGGAGGAAATTATTGAAATGGCACATTCCGAAATCATCAGCTCCGGATTTGAAAACCGGTTGGCGGGCGGAATCGTGATCACAGGAGGGGGTGCGCAACTGAGTAACTTAAAACAATTGGTAGAGTATATGACAGGAATGGATACCCGTATCGGATATCCGAACGAGCATCTTGGAAAGAGCAGGATAGAGGCGGTGAAGAGCCCCATGTATGCAACAGCGGTAGGCCTCGTTCTTTCAGGCTTCCGTTCCCTTGATGAAAGGGCTGACCGTTACAAAGAAGCCAGGGAAGTGGTAAAAGCCTCAAGGGTTAAAAAGCCAATGGCTTCCCGTAATTTTTTCAACGACATTCTCAACAAAACCAAAAGTTTGTTGATTGACGATCTGGACGGTAAAAATGAATATTGATTTACAACCACAAATTTAAAAAAAGATGTTTGAAACAGGATCATACAAATTTGAAATCCCCAAGCATAACCAATACCGGTCTATCATCAAGGTGATTGGCGTGGGTGGGGGAGGAAGCAACGCGGTGAACCATATGTACAAACAAGGCATCAAAGATGTTGAGTTTGTTGTGTGCAACACTGACAATCAGGCCCTTCACGGAAGCCCGGTTCCCAATAAACTCCAGATCGGCGCCAATCTAACGGAAGGGCTAGGGTGCGGGGCCAATCCGGAAGTCGGTAGAAATGCAGCCCTGGAAAGCAAAGATCAGATAAGGGAAATGCTGGTAGGGGCGAAAATGATTTTTATCACCTCAGGTATGGGTGGTGGCACCGGGACAGGCGCCGCTCCCGTAATCGCTAAAATAGCCAAGGATATGGATATCCTTACTGTGGGTATTGTGACGGCACCCTTTTCTTTTGAAGGAAAGAAAAAAGCGGCACTCGCAGAAATTGGAATTGAAGGGCTTCGTCAGACTTGTGATACCGTTTTGGTAATCCTCAATGATAAATTGCGCGAGATCTACGGTAATCTTTCGATTGGACAGGCATTCGCCCAGGCAGATAACATTCTGACTACTGCGGCAAAAAGCATTGCCGAAATTATTACGTTGGCGGGTCATGTAAATGTTGATTTCCAGGATGTTCGGACGGTTATGTTAAATGCAGGCGCGGCCGTGATGGGATCTGCTGAAACGCGTGGCGATGCGAGGGCCAAAAAGGCAGCGGAAGGCGCGCTTGCTTCTCCGTTATTGGACAACCGCGACATCATGGGTGCCAAGAAAATTCTACTCTCGATCATTTCAGGAGTGGAGGCCGAATTGCAAATGGATGAACTAACCGAAATTACCGAATACATTCAGGGCCAGGCGGGTGATGAAGGTGAAATGATTTTCGGTCATGGTGTGGATCCCGACCTGGGAGATAGAATCCGGGTTACGGTGATCGCTACAGGTTTTCCGGCGGACGTAAAACTTCCTATCTCCAGAAATGAAGATAAGAAAGTTCATGAGCTGGACCGGTCTCAGGGTTGGTTGTTTACACCGAAGGCGGATAATTCCATTAACGAATCCAAAGAACTTCAGGTTAAAACGAGACAGGCTCCCCCCGAACCCAGGAAAGATTCAACTGAGGAGAAATCCGGTGAGCGTGAGCTTATTTTTGCGGGGCCATTTAACCGGATCGATAAGGGTACTCCTCCTGCCGATGAAGAAGGTGAGGAAAGCCTGTTGAAAGATGATGATTTTGATCCGGCCTCCGAAAGATATGGTGATCAGGCAACGCATGAGCAAAGTATGATGGAATTGCGCAACACCCGTGACAGGCTTCAACAACAAGCAAAAGAAAGGAAGGAGCAAATGAAGCAGGCCCGGAAACACGAGATGACAAAAGAGGAGTTCAACGAAAAGTGGTCGCTCCCGGCTTACTTAAGGCGGGGAATTAAGATGAATGACGTACCACATTCTTCAGAACCCTACATCTCAAAATATAATCTCAATGAGGATAACACGTTGCTGGGGAATAATAAATTCCTGCACGATAACGTGGATTGAAAGATAACATTTCCGGCACGACTGGTTATTTACTCCATTCGTAGTGGTTGTTGGTTGTAAATATTTTTTTCCGGTGCCGGAATGTTTTTAAAAAAAATGCGGTCACGCCTGCCGGACGGGCAGGGGAACGTAGCTGCATGATTTTTTGATCTAAACCTCGCC
>JAYSOP010000805.1:0-4026 GCA_043722905.1 Chryseolinea sp. | reverse complement strand
AACGGTCAGGCTACTATGCAAGGCAGGTATAACAATATCGATGTTGATTATTGGACAATCGATAATCCCACTAATGAATATCCAAGGCCGAACAAAAACCAGGAAAGCATCACTTACGGGTCTTCCCTCCGTTATATGGATGGAGGCTTTGTAAAGCTGCGCAACGTTACACTAGGTTATAGTCTTCCAGCCAGCATCACGGAAAGACTTCGGATGTCAAAACTCAGAATTTACTTTACTGCACAAAATCCGATCATTTGGTCTAGCTATAAATTATTTGATCCGGAAAGAGCCGGTAACGTTACCTCAGGCGAAATGCCTTCGTTCAGATTATTTATGGGCGGCATTAATGTAACATTCTAGGGGATACCTACAAATATCAATGATTATGAAAATGATAAAAATAACAAAATCGATATTGTTTACCCTAGTCCTGATAGGGCTCAGCACGCAGTCGTGCAAGAACTTTTTGGACGAAGAGTTAGTAGCAGGTGTCTCGGCAGGAGGTTATTATACAACCGCCGCAGGTTTGGAAGACGCGGTGGATGCTACTTATTCTTTCCTCCGCTCCATTTATAGCGATGAACGGGCTTATATGCTGTCCATTTTCGGAACGGACACACACACCAACGGGGCGGATGGTGGTTGGAAATCCTTTAATTATTACGACAATAACTTAAATTCCGGTGCTGGCATTTTACTTGAACAATGGACATTCTTATACCAAGGCATCAATCAGGCCAATGCGGTATTGAATCGCTCTGCGGCAGTAACTGATATGACGGAGGAGGTCAAATTGCTACGTTTTGCTGAAGTCCGTTTTTTACGCGCTTTCTATTACTTTTATTTGGTCCAGACCTGGGGTGATGTGCATTTTTCTTTGGATGAAACTACGGGTGCTCAGGTAACAGCCAATAAGACCAGTCAGGCCACAATTTATGCAGATGGAATTATCCCAGACCTTGAATTTGCTATCGCGAATTTACCCCTGACCCAAAGCAATTACGGTCGTGCAACCAAAGCTGCTGCCCAATTTCTTTTGAGCAAAGCCTACTTAACAAGAGGCTATCTGCCTTTTGGCTCTGCCAACGATTTTGTGAACGCGGAAATCCTGATGACAAATGTTATCGCGGACTATGGTTTCGCCCTGGTTCCAAGCTATAAAGATTTGTGGGATCAAGACAAGCAATTAAACAGTGAAGTAATCTGGGCAGTTCAATACTCCACCGATCTTATTTTAAATGGCGGTGACACAGGCGTAGGAAATCGTGGTCACCTCTATTTCGGAATGGAGTATGATATACAACCGGGCATGATTCGTGACATCGCGAACGGGCGACCCTTTAAAAGATTCAGGCCTACTGATTACATGATCGGCGTTTGGGCCACAACCAGGGTAAATGACAGGCGTTACGACGAAACCTACAAGCATGTTTGGTATAGTAATGACAACCGAACATCCGGTAATGGCATCCCATTATGGAAACAGATCCATGTAGACAAAGGCGCTAAAAAAGCAAACGGTTCTCTCGTTACGGCAGCAGATATAGGCAAAAGACGGTTTGAAGTGGGTGATACAGCATTGTTTATTCCAGGGCCTGGTCAGGATGCCAAATGGCTGGCTGATGAGAAACTGAAAGTAAGATATACGGTCATTACCAAAACGAAGGCTTCATATCCCGCGAGTACTCTTCCTACTTCCGATCCGAATTATTATCCTTCGGATCCTTATGTCTATAACGAACGGTTATTTCCAACAATTGCTAAATTTTTTGATCCACGCCGGCCGACCATCCAATGGGAGAGAGGCTCCCGCGATTGGTTCGTGATGAGATTAGCGGATGCTCTTTTGCTGCGCGCCGAGGCGCGTTTCCAGCAAAATAAATTGCAATTGGCGGCGGATGATATCAATGTGGTTAGAACAAGAGCTGCTAAACCCGGTAAAATTGCCGATATGCAAATCACTTCGGCGGATGTTACTTTGGATTTTATCCTGAAGGAACGCGCGCTTGAACTAGACGCTGAACAGTTAAGATGGTTTGATTTAGCCAGGACAGGAAAATTAATTGACTACGTTAAATTATACAATCCGCTCGGAGCGATAAACATTCAACCGTATCATGTTCACAGGCCTATTCCGCAGGCCCAAATTGATAGAACCCAGGGAGGTTATCCTCAGAACTGTGGCTATCCAGGTGGAGATTGCAATGGAGGATAATTTTTCAATTGTACTCGGAAGAATTGAACGAGGGCCGGAAGAAATTCCTGCCCTCGTTTATTTATAAAGACCAGCAACCTACTATGATCTCACTGCCTCATATAACGGGGGTTTGTTTTTAATAGCGAAAAATAACTTTTATATTTAATAAACAAGGCTCCTTTTCATCAATCCAACCGAGCGCCCATAGTATAACACCTGTTACGAGAGCATCGTAAATTTAGTAACTATGAAAAAAAGTTTTTTCGCATACTTTATTTTACTCTTGCTCTATTCGCAATCGTGTAGTAATTCCACCGGTTCAAAAGAAATAGAACAACCTTACGCAACAGGAGAAAATAATATTGCATACCAATGGGGTAAAATCAGCCTTGTCTGCACAGCCAACGATACCGAAAAATTTCGTCCCCGTCCTACCGTAACGTCCAGGATACTGGCCCTGGTGTGGACGGGAATTTTTGATGCATGGAGCAGATATGATGAAGCAGCAACGCCACTGTATCTGGCCCATGTGGCAAGGCGCCCGGCCATTGAACGCAGTATCAGAAATAAAGAAATTGCTGTTAGTTATGCGGCTTACCGAACTTTAAAGAATTATTATTTTTCAGATTCAACACTCTTGCGAAATACTATGCTAGGGTTTGGCCTCGATCCCGATGATCATTCATTAGACGCAAGCACGCCAGTGGGCATTGGCAATCTGGCCGCAAAAAATATTTTGGAAGCCAGGCTTAATGATGGTGCCAACGAGAAAGGTAAGATGCCGTCTTCTGACGGTACCTTTTATAGCGATTACACAGGATATACCCCTTTTAATAGTGCAGATGAAATCCGGGATGTCAACAAATGGCAACCAAAATACTTTTCTGATGGGACAGGCGGAAAATTTGCGCCTGCCTGCCTTACGCCACATTGGTATAAGGTAATTCCCCTGGCACTGGATTCTGCATGCCAATTCCGTCCGGGGCCTCCGCCCGCGATGGGATCGAAACAACTGGCAACGGAAATTAAACAGGTGATTGATTTGCAGGTTAACCTTACTGATGAGCAAAAAGCGCTGGTTGAATTCATGCGCGATGGACCCAAATCTGTTCAACAGGCAGGCCATTGGTTGATTTTTGCGCAACATATTTCTGTAAGAGACAAGCATACACTCGACGATGATGTAAAAATGTATTTTCTCGTGGAAGCAGTGGCGATGGATGTTTTTATCGCCGCATGGGATGCTAAAATGTATTATGATTTTGCACGGCCTTTTGCATTGGTGCGCGCGTACTATCATGATGTGTTCATCCAGGGATGGGCCGGACCCGGTAAGGGTATGGCACAAATGAATGGCAATGAGTGGATACCATACTCGCCCGAAACATTTGTATGTCCACCCTTTCCTGCTTATGTTTCCGGTCATAGCGCCGTGAGCGGTGGTTGCGCCGAGATACTCAAACGCTTTACAGGAAAGGATACTTTTGGGCACGAAGTAAAAATGATAGCGGGTGCTTTAACTGACCCTGACCACACCGGCGATACGGTTACGCTAAAATTTCCAACCCTTTCCCAAACCGCAGAAATGGCAGGATTCTCGCGCGTGCTCGGCGGTTACCATATCCAGGCAGATAATGTTGAGGGATTAAAATTGGGACGCAACGTGGCGGATGTCGTCTGGAGAAAGTATTTAAAACATACCGGTCTGGATGAAAAAGAGATCAAAATGACAAAATACCAATGATTATTCTCATTGCTGAATGCCTAATGACAAACCACGGGATGAAGAAAAGAAAATACGCTGCATCAAAATTATTTTTTGGATT
>JAYSOP010000804.1:0-3027 GCA_043722905.1 Chryseolinea sp. | reverse complement strand
ACATAAAGTCCGAAAGAATTTACGCCTTAAGTCAGATGGTGTCTGAACTGATGCGGATGCCTGTTCAAGCTAACAAGGCCATAGTGGGAGCAAATGCGTTTGCACACTCTTCAGGCATCCATCAGGATGGATTTCTGAAAAATTCTGAAAACTATGAAATAATAAACCCTGATCAGGTAGGGGTACCGTGCTCTTCCATCGTGCTAACGGCGCGAAGTGGACGGGCCGCGTTAAAACACCGTCTGGAACTATTGGGTTATCAGCCGACTAAACAGGAGCTGGATCTTGTGTATCAGAATTTCCTTATTCTGGCAGATGAAAAAAAGAAGGTTGAGAATGAAGATCTTATTGCCCTTGTTGGCCAGATACCGGTTTTCAAATAATAATTAGGGCACCCACGTTCTGAATTTCAGCACTCCGTTCTCCATACCATTAAAGCAATCTATGAAGTTTCATTTGAGAATATTAATTCTTGCATCAGTGGGCATAATTCTTAGTTGCCAGCAAAAATCCGCTGAAACAAATCATGGCCATGAGCATGATATTGAAAGCCAGAATAGCGATAACCAGATTCTCTATGAGGAGGTGATGAAGATACACGATGAGGTGATGCCAAAATTGGATGATTTGTATAAAGCCAAAGTTGCGCTTCAAACCCACCTTAAGGGCAATCCAGGGATGCCTGATAATGAAAAGAAAGAACTTAATGCCAAGGTTTCCCGGTTGGATTCGGCCAGTGAAGGCATGATGGTCTGGATGAGGCACTTTAACCCAGTGCCGGATAGTGAGGGAGAAGAAAAAGCAAGAGGTTACCTTGAAAATGAAATGGTAAGAATTAAGAAAGTAAAAGAAAACATTCTCAGTGCCCTTCAGGAAGCTGAGATAAAAAGATAACAGCCGGAGGAATAAATAAAGAATATCTTCGTTCTTTAATAAAACAGATATTCCTTCCCGATGCACTGCAAAAAAATAGGGGCTTTGTTGTTGCTGTTACTCGTTTGCTATCAATCGATGGCAACTCATTTGCGTGCAGGAGAAATTCAAGTCCGAAGAATCGATTGTAATGCATTAACTATTGAAGTCACGCTCTTATTTTACATAGAGCTTAATTCCGGAGTAAGGGTAGGCGGTGATGACGATTTTATTTTTTTCGGTGATGGCACTTCCATTAAGGTGCCTACAATCGAAGATTACCAGGTAATTGATCAACGGCTCGGCATAGGATTTGTAAAATATTCCACGTTGCACACCTATAATTCCTTTGGAAAATTTAAGATCCGCTATAGTGAACTCAACCGTAATGTTGGAATATTAAATCTCACAGGGTCAGCAAATACACCTTTCAATATTGAAGCCTCCATTCTCATAGAAGCTGAAATCTGCAATACTTCCCCTGTACTTTTAATTCCACCGATTGACCGGGCATGCAGCGGGATAACTTTTTTCCACAACCCAGGAGCAGTTGACAAGGATCTTGACAGCCTTTCTTTTGAGCTGGTTGTTCCCACCCAAAATGAAACCGCTCCTGTCGCTGGATATAAATTTCCTAATGCCGAATCCTTTTATTCGCCCGCTGGAATTGCCTATAATACAGCCAACGAAGCTGAAACCGGTCCGCCGATTTTTTTTCTTAACGGAACTGATGGCACATTAACATGGGATGCCCCGGGAGTAATCGGGGAATATGCTGTCGCCATAAAAATCATTGAATGGAAGTATAGGCGTTCAGATAGCACCTGGTATGAAGCAGGATATGTTATTCGCGACATGCAGATCATTGTTGAGGAGTGTGACAATCGAAAACCAGAATTGGAAATTAGTTCAGATCTCTGCGTGGCTGCAGGAACCTTCATCCAATTTTCTTCCCCTGCCTCCGATCCAGAGGGTGATTCAATCACTATCGAAGTATATTCAGATGCATTGCTCCTTTCCGAAAATCCTCCCATTATTACTCCTGCTACCGGAACCGTTCAGTCAACACAATCACCAGACAAGGCGTTTGTTAATTTCCAATGGCAAACATCCTGCGCTCATGTGAGGAGTAAACCTTATCAAATTATTTTCAAAATATCTGACCTCCCTCCTTCAGGACCAAAACTGATAAGATTTTATACCATGAATATTAAGGTTGTTGGCCCTCCCCCTGAATATGAAAAAATCTCGTCAAATCCCATCACGAAACATGCGACATTAGAGTGGAAAGAATATGCCTGTAAAAACATAACATCGTTTCAAATTTGGCGAAGGATTTCCCAGTATCAGTATGATGCACCTGAATGTAATACTGGGATACCCGACTTTTTGCGCTATCACCTATTAGGAGAAATACCTGGTGGCGAATTGAAGTACACCGATTCCAATCTTTCATTTGGCGCGCAATACTGCTACCGGATTGTAGCGCTTGTCGGAGAAAATAAAACGCCCAGTCAGATATCTTTGGATACCTGTTTTATTCCTAAACCAGCCGAAGCGCCTGTAATCGTCAATGTTTCGGTTGAAAATACACATTCCATAAATGGAAAGATTTTAATACGATGGACTGCTCCATTCGATATTGATCAAACACAATATCCGCCGCCCTATCAATACCGTTTGCTCAGATCTAATGAAGCTGACCCAGTGGCATTTTTTGAAATAGCTTCAACAGCAATTTCAGATACAGTTTTTACAGATACTGATATCAACACTCAGGAAAATAGTTATCGGTATAAGGTTCTTTTATATGTGCCGACGCTAACCCGGGCACCCGTGGATACCTCATCAGAAGCATCTTCAGTCTTTGCCAGGACACAACCGGTACTGAACGCCATTGATATCGAGTGGAAAGCCAATACACCCTGGTATAACTATTCTCAAATTCATCCCCGTCACCTTATTTACCGGAGTATTTCCTCCACTGGTAACTTTACTGTAGTTGACAGCGTTAATGTTAACGAAAACGATTTCCATTACAGGGATAGTGGACAATATAGTGGAGTGCCTTTAACAGGCGGCACGTATTATTATAAAATAAAAACGCGGGGCACC
>JAYSOP010000803.1:0-6062 GCA_043722905.1 Chryseolinea sp. | reverse complement strand
TAGGCACTTAAAGCTTTGATTTCTTTTCTCGTGATCCGGCCGTAGGGAGGCCTGAACAGATGGCATTTCTGCGTGTAGCCAGCTGCGCTGATGATTTCCTGGAATTCGTGCACGTTTTCTACGTAATCCTCCGTGGTGGTTTTCCATCCATTCAGATGATTTACGGTATGATTTCCGACGGTGTGGCCATCGTTTATTATCCGGGTAAAAACCGACGGATATTTTCGGATATTATCACCAATACAAAAAAAAGTTGCTTTGACAAATGACTGAGAAAGCTGGTCCAGAACAAAGTCAGTGGGCCCTGAAACAGGCCCATCATCAAAGGTCAGGTAAAGTTCTTTTTTTTCAGTTCCCATTCTCCAGGTAAGGGAAGAATACAGGAACGGGAGAAAAAAAGGTGTCTGATGTGGGATCATCCTACCCGGCAGGAAAGAATGGTAATATCGTCGTGGTATCCTTTTCTACCTTTAAATGTATCCAGGGAAACGATAATATCCTGATGAATGGTTTTCAGATCTTTCGTGTAGGTTTGATCCTGTTTAAAGTAATCAATCAGGGTCTCCACACCGTATTCTGTCCCTTCTTCATTCACGGTTTCCGTCAGCCCATCAGTATAACAAAATAGCAGGAACTCATCAAGGCCGGTAATAAAACCTTCATTCAGAAAAGGCAACGGGTGCATGGCACCCAGCACGGTAGAGCCGTCTTCCAATAATCGGAGGCCCGAACGTTTATCCCACAACAACGGAGGATTGTGGCCCGCGTTCACATATACCATGGTTTTTAGCCTGAGGTCATAGATGGCTGCGAAACAGGTAATAAATTTTTCCCCCTTCGTATTTTCAAGAACCTGAAAATTAAGCGCTTCAATGATATCCGTCAGGTTGGGTGTTTGCCTTAATAGCGTTCGGAGGGATGCCTGGAAGTTGGACATCATCAACGCGGCGGCTATCCCTTTTCCACTGACGTCGGCAATACAAATAAGAAACTGATTTTTGTTAATGGGAATGTAATCATAATAGTCACCCCCGACAATATCATGCGGCAGGTAGCTGGCTTCGACCTTAAGGATATCCGTGTTGGGCAGTGTTTCAGGAAAGAGAAACTGTTGCACGTCACTTGCAATTTCGAGTTCTTTCCTGAAAGCTTCCTGAGCTAACTGCTTTTTTGCCATTTTTTTATTTTCAATAGCAACAATGATGATGTTGCTCAGCGCCTGAATAAAGCGGATGCCATCTTCATTTTCATATCGCGGATCATTTCTATCCAGTCCACCCACAAATACCAGAGCGAGGGTGTCGCTTTTGTGCGTAACGGGGATGACAATATCAAATTCGGTGAACTCGCAGGCATCAAATTCTTTAAGGTGTGTGATGTCCTGAATAGTCTTAAACGCAGGCAATAACGTTACTTTATGAAACTGGTGATCTGTTCCAAAACTCGCTTTGCAATTCCACTCATCATCCAGCACAAATAGCGCGAGTTTTTTGATATTCAGATTCGAACGCAAAGTGAAGTTATATATCTTATAAAGTGATTCGGCGGGGAGATTGCTATTAATAGCCTGCGTAATTTCTAGTAACGCATTGAGCTCAAGCTCCTTTATTTCGAATTGTTTTTTAAGGTCTATTACAGGCATACTTTTCTTAAACGCAAAGGTAGAAATTTAACAAAAAGGGAGGAAATGATTTCCAAACTCCCGGTCTAACAATCGTCACGGATGATGTCAAGGTTTAAAGATACGGTTCTTCCATTGAAATGGCACGAAGAAGGAGCTGGTAGCGATGGCCAGGACATAAAGTGGATAAATTACCTGTAAGGCGAAGAATGCCAGCCAGTTCCATCGTGTTTGCATAAATCGGCACACCTGCAAAAGAAACGCCGCTTCAAGAATCATTTTAATCGAAAGAATAAACAGCGACTGAATGTCCATGGAGGTAAACACAAAAATCCAATTAATCAAAAAAGAGGTTTGTATCAGTACGACCATCACCGCCAGTACTTTTGGAAAAAGAAATGTATTAAAACGCCACTTAGACGCCCAACGGATACGCTGGTGAAAAAATCCTTCCAGCGAGGATTTGGGTGTGGTAAGCACTACCGCGCTGGGGTGGTTTAGGAAGCGAACGCTGCGAGGGTATCGTTTCCGGATTTTCATCATTAGAAATTCATCGTCACCAGAAGGAATCGAAAGGTTATCCTGATACCCTTTTACCTCCAGAAACACACTTTTACGAAAAGCAAGGTTCGCTCCATTGCACATCGTGGGAGCTCCGAGCGCCGCCGTGGCCGCCCCTGTACCGATCAAGCTCGAGAACTCCATGACCTGGAGGTCAGCGAAGAAGGCGTTATCTCCCGCCATTCCGACCCCCCCGAAAATCATCATGATATTTTTATCGCGGAACTGCTCATGGATTTGTTTCAACCATTCTCTGGATACCGAACAATCTGCATCAGTGGTAACGATGATCGAACCTTTGGCTATCTGAACTCCTGTGCTGATGGCGGCTTTTTTTCCCGTGCCTTTATTGTTTATGATACGGAGGTTCTTCATCTCAAACCTACTCAGAATCCAAAGGGTTTCATCCTCAGAATGGTCGTTCACCACGATGATTTCATATCTGGAGTAGTCCTGTATGGAAAGATCTGTTAACAGTTTCCCAATGGTTGATTCTTCATTTCTGACAGCAATGATAACAGACACCAATAGTTCTTTGCCGGGTGTTGGTTCTTTCTGGCCCTGCATAGCGCGTTGCCATCCGACTAAAAGAACAATCAACATCAGAAAGTATAAAATGAAAATACAGGTTAATAGCACCATCAATGTTATTTCAATAATCATTAAACGCTGACTATCTTGTCAGCGTGGGAAAAATCCTAAAAGAAAAAATTATCCTTGGCCTTGATCCGGGTACCAACATCATGGGGTACGGCATCATTTGCATTAAGGGGACAACCCTAAGTTTGCTTCAATATGGGGTAATTCATCTAAATAAATATGCCGGTCATGAACTTAAGTTAAAAAAGATATTTGAAAGGGTGTTAAACCTGCTCGATGAATATCACCCAGACGAAGTGGCCCTGGAAGCGCCGTTTTTTGGCAAAAATGTCCAGTCGATGTTAAAATTAGGCCGGGCCCAGGGGGTAGCGATGTCAGCGGCATTATACCGCTCCATTCCGATAATCGAATATGCACCAAAAAAGGTTAAGCAATCCGTTACCGGAAATGGAAATGCGTCCAAGGAGCAGGTGGCCAGAATGCTGATGACATTGCTTGCTATCAAAGAGTTACCGAAGTTGCTAGATGCGACGGATGCCCTGGCTGTAGCTGTATGTCATTATTATCAAAATGGGGCGTTGAAAAGTAAAAGTAAAACCTGGGCATCGTTTCTAAAGGATAATCCCCAAAAAATTAAAACCGTACCGAAGTAAATAAATTGGTAAGCTTAACGAACCAGTGTTTAATTGTAGATGTATTGATGTCGGCATTTAACGGGAGATTGTGAGTGTGCCTTTTTGATCTTCAAAACAAGCACCCCTGATAGTATAGAAATAAATTCCTGAAGGAAGCGAATTTCCATCCCAATCATTTTGGTAACTCAAGGATTGATAAACTTGTTTACCCCACCTGTTGAATACAGTGAGGGCCGACCCTCGCAACTGTTCATCTATGGGGAAGTATTGATTCAGATCGTCTTCGTTATCGGGTGACATGAAATTGTAATGCTTGATATCTTTCAGAATTTTTTGTGAGAAACTGATTGTGTCAGCAGAAATACCACATAGATTTTCAATTTTCAGCCAGTAAATTCCATAATCAAGGATTCGAAAAGAACTTTCCTTCGATCCGTCTTGCCAGGTTACATCAAACTCCTCAGTTGAAAAAGTGGTGATTAAGGTCCTGGGTTCAAACAGGCAGAAGATTTCATCCTCTCCCAATGAAAAAGAAGGCGGGTTCTTGAGAAATGCCACCTGGATAGTATCACGATCTACTGTACATTCCTCTTTCACTTCTACCCAGAAGACACCTGATGAAGATATTGTTATTGAAGGGCTGGTACTGCCTGTACTCCAAAGAAATGTTCTGCCAGGAAGAACAACTCCTCCCTGGAGCAAAAGTGACTGTTGATTACAAAGAATCTTATCGTCGCCAAGGTTAATTTCCAGTGTCACCTCTTCAAGCGAAGGTATAATTTCCAATCGTTCAAGGAATCCCGCAAGCAACTGCGATTGATTCCAGGTGGGGATGCTATTATCCGTTCGTTCAGAGAACTGACATACCGAATTTCCTGTGAATGTTAAATCAAAGGTGTTTGGTGCATCATCGGCAGCTAAAAAAACACCATAATACGGAGGTTGAACCGTTCCCAGATTCAAGCCGCCTGTTTGTGAAGGCAACGTATTAACTTTATAAATATGAACGCCGAAAGGATTTCCGGATACCTTTATCACAGAAAGTTCATCATTCGACAGAGATTGATCGGCCCAGTTAGCGGTATAGAGAAAAACACTTTCATCTCCCACTGGCGCACCCGAAAACACACGTGTTGGATTACCCTTTAACTGGCCATGAAATCCTTTCGAAGACAGATCTTTTAAAACATCACCTTCTGTTTCATCAAAATTCCAGTAACCGATAAGTCCGGCCTCTTTGCCTTGTAGTTTTTGACACATGGTTTGACGGATTTCCTGTTCAGATAAAGATCTGTTCCAGATTCTGAGTTCATCCATAATGCCGTCGAACTTATGGACGACGGAGTTTGTAAAAAATGACCCAATCTTGGCCACATCCCCGGCGAAATTAGATGCCATAGGTTGATTAGAAGATCCGGTATAAGCGCCTCCTACATTATTTCCATTGGCATACAACTGAATATCTGTCGCGCTTTTAAAAACGGCCGACACGTATATCCATCTCTTCTTCAGATTGCTTACGGCAGCCGACTTTCCTTTTCGGTAAACATCATTTTGTTCACCCCTGCCATCCCCATATTCGATAAATAAGTTACTGGCGCTAAGACAAAACCAAAAACCATTGTAGAGGGCGGCATTATCCTGACTTACCAAAACGGGAAAAATATATCCGCTACTCTGATCTAAATAAACCCAGGCGGAGACAGTAAAAGGCAATTGCAGGTCATCATAAATATTACCTAAATCAATATAATCGTTCACACCGTCAAATTGTATGGCTCTGCCAGAGCCAACGTTATCAATTTGACAAAAAAGAAAGGAATTTATAAAAAACAAGACAAGAAAAGAGGGTACGAATTGCTTCATTTTTTAAAAAGGCCAAAAAGATGATAAAATCAAAAAGCCGGTTGTAAAGTTAATCAAATCGGTCACATTCTTTAAATTTCTGAATTATAAATAAGGCTAAACAGAGTCATACGTTTTTTAAACTTTACTTTGTGAAAATTCACACCGCGTTTTAATTTTTAAGCATGAAACTTGAGAAGAAAATTATAAAAAAAATCAATGATCTTTACCATACGTATGCCCCATCAGTTTTGGCTTCGGAAAAGGATATTCAGGTTGAATGTCCATGTTGTGGATGGAGAGGAATTGAATTTTTACCAAACGGTGTCGAAATTCGCAAAAATGCCCGTTGCCCTAAATGTGATTCCCTAGAAAGGCACAGGATGTATTATTTGTACTTGAAAAATAATATTCCAACGAGTAAAAATTTGAAGGTGTTACACTTTGCACCCGAACGAATTCTAACGAGGTTATTCAAATCTTACCCGAATGTTGATTATTTAAGCGCCGATATAGTTCCCGGCAAAGCCATGTGCAAGGAGGATATCACGGGAACCACTTTTCCGGACAGCTCATTTGATATTATCTTTTGCTCACATGTTCTGGAGCATATTGAAGACGACCAAAAGGCGATGCGCGAACTTTTGAGGATACTGAAACCAGACGGATTTGCGATATTGCTGGTACCCATAAAAGAAAACTTCAACGGAAAGATTATTGATGAAACATTCGAGGACTTTAGCATCACTAGTCCTTCGGAAAGGGAAAAGGTATTTGGACAAAGCGATCATGTCAGAATT
>JAYSOP010000802.1:0-5202 GCA_043722905.1 Chryseolinea sp. | reverse complement strand
TTTGACCTTGTCACCTTAAGGATCGTTGTAAAAAAACTTTTTCTTGAAAAACCATTCACCATTATCCATTGCCGGAGTTATTTGACCGCTCTCATTGGCCATTGGTTGAAACAAAGATTTGGTGTAAAATTTATTTTTGACATGCGCGGATTTTGGGCTGACGAACGAGTCGATGGAGGTATTTGGAATTTGAAGAAGCCACTTTTCAGGATGATGTATTTGTTCTTTAAAAGAAAGGAAAAGGAATTCCTAAAGGCCGCGGATCATGTAATCTGCCTTACTGAAAATGCCAGGCTTGAAATTTTATCGTGGGGATACGAACGGAAGCCTATTTCTGTAATTCCGACCTGTGTAGATATGGATCTTTTTCATCCTGCTAAATATGAAGCCGAGTCAGCGGTTGTCAGAAAAGCATTGTCCATTCAACCTGGTACTTTCGTTTTGATCTATCTGGGATCCTGGGGCACCTGGTACATGACGGATCAGATGTTACAATTTTTTTCAATTCTGGTATCAAAGTACAACGACGCCATCTTGCTTATTCTCACACCTGATCATCCCGAATTGAACCATTATGAATTTGCATCAAAAATAATTATTAAAAGTGTCACCCGAAGAGAAGTGCCAGTATACCTGACTCTGGGAAACGCGTCTATTTGTTTCATAAAACCATCCTTTTCAAAGAAAGCCTCGTCTGCCACAAAGATGGCTGAAGCCTGGGCTATGAATTTACCTGTTGTTACCAACCCCGGGTGGGGAGATGTTGATAGGTTAAATGAAAGCGGTCTGCCTCTGTTTATCTGCGAGAATACCTTTGAGTATCACAACGTTGCCACACTATTGATTGACCGCAGGCCCCAAAGCGTAAGGGAAATGTTATTGGGAAGATTTGATTTGGCGTCCGGTATCCAAAAATACAGGGACATTTATCAGTCATTAACTGTATGATAGTAAGATATTTTTTTTGATAGTCACCTTTTTCTTCGGAGGGTCTCAGGCGAGGGCCCAATGCGGATTTGATGATCTCATTATCCCGACACAAGTGTGTCTGCAAAGTAATTTTCAGATTGAAAATAATAATGCTACCGCCAATTCTTTTGAATGGGATCTTTTACTCCGGCCTGTGACGACAAGCCCGTTACCTTTACCGGACCTTCCAGTGATAACATCGTAAACTGGTATTGGGAAATAGGCACTGCCTATTATGAGACACGTTCACCTACTCATACGTTCAGAACACCCAATCTATATCCGGTGTTTATTGAGGTAACCGGTTCTAATGGTTGTATTTCGACGGCTACCAAAACGATTCTCGTTCCTGAACCCTTGTTTCCAGATTTCGCATTCACAAAAAACTGTATTTAAAACGCAACGATTTTTACAGACCTCACCAGTGGTGCGGATCCTGTCATTTCCAGATCATGGGATTTTCAGGGCGGTGCAACTTCAACAGCGTCTCCTGCGAGCTTCACCTTCGATGAAATAGGCCGTAAGCCTGTTCGCCTAAAGGTTACGACTGCATCGGGATGTAACTATCAGGTGAGTAAAGAAGTCAATATCATTCAGCCACCTCAGGCGTCATTTTCATCGGACGTGTTTTCAGGAGCCAAACCATTTGAAGTCCTGTTTACCAACACATCGTCTCATGCCTCCCAATCTACCTGGAGATTCCTGGATGGGACCGGATCCACATCCTCGGAATTTTCCCCAACGTACACCTTTAGTGGGGTAGGAGAATTTGAGGTAGAATTAACGGCTGCCAACAGTCAGAAATGCCAGGATACGCATCGCGCTGCCATTTAACAAATGCACCCTTGCCGGATGTAGATCTTGAAATGATAACATTTACCGCGAACGACGATGGAAGTTTCAAGATGATAGTTACGGTAAACAATAAAGGAAATACCACGCTGAAAAATTTACCGGTTGATTTTGATTTTTCAGGTCAATTAAAACTGCGCGAGATTGTAGCGGAATCCATTTTACCTGGTTCCCGCTACAACCTGATTCTTAACACCGTGATCACTAACCTGGACAGCCAGCGTTATGTATGCGTTTCTGCAGTTCTCGAAAAGGATATTTCCGTGGAGGGAAATCGAATCTGTAAGGAGCTCGGGGGTAGGTTATTTGTTTTCACGGCTTATCCAAATCCGGTTAAGGTGTTGTTGGATATTAACTTACTTTCTGAAAGTAAGAAAATTATTCGGATCACCCTCTTTGATGCGATGGGAAAAAAAGTTTCTGATGCCGAACTTATGGCTGAGCCGGGGCTGAACCATAAAACATTGGACGTTAGTACTATTCGCGATGGAATTTATCATCTTATCGTAGAAGATGGCGTTAGTAAAAGCATTCAAAGGATTTTGATATCCTCGAATCCGTAAATCTTTTCGGAATATTCAGAAAGAGTCCCTTTTTCCATTATTTTTACCCAAATAAAATTTGGTAGGCGAAAGGCGGGCCCAAGGGACTATGTAAAACGCCGTTTGAATGCGTCGTACAGCAAAAAAACTAACTCATGAAATCAAACATAAAACTTGATGCAACCGACCGCAAAATTCTTGAAATACTTCAAGCGAACTCCAATATTACCAACGCCCAATTAGCGAAAGAAATCGGATTATCTCCTGCGCCAACCCTGGAGCGCGTAAATAAGTTGGAGACATCAGGTGTTATCAGAAGTTATCATGCCGTAATCGACCCGGCAAGCGTCGGGTTGGGGGTCAGCACTTTTGTAATGGCATCCCTGAAAGGCCATAACAAGGAAAATATTGACAAATTTATTCAGGCCATTAAAAAGATCAACGAGATTGTGGAATGCCATCACATCACAGGTGCTGGCGATTTTATTTTGAAGATCGTTTGCGTGGATATCGCATCCTATCAGCAGCTAATGTTAGAGAAAGTATCCAATATTGATGTGGTAGACAGCCTTCAGTCGTTGGTTATCCTGTCCACATTTAAGGATAGCAAAACCCTGCCCATACCTCAATGATTATGCTTTCAGAAAGGACGTTGATACTGGATGAAGCTCAGGTAAAACAGAAGATCCGACGGATGGCATATGAAATATATGAGCACAACTTCGATGAAAAGACAATCGTCATCGCGGGAATTGAAGGTCAGGGATATATGCTGGCTAAATTACTGATTAAGGAAGTGGAGTCTATTTCCCCTCTTAAAACCAGCCTTGTCAAAGTTTCTTTAGACAAATCCGCTCCACAACAAACGGAAGTAACCCTGGATTGCAATCTGAAAGAACTTCAAAAGAAATGCATCATCCTGGTTGACGATGTTCTGAATACAGGCCGCACTTTCGCTTATGGTCTAAAGCCATTTCTTAATATCGAGGTAAAAAAAATTGAAGCCGCTGTCCTTGTAAACCGAGGCCATACACTTTTTCCCATATATCCCCAATACACTGGCTATGAATTAGCCACGACTATTCGTGATCACGTCGAAGTGATCCTTGGAAAAGAAACTGCCGTATATGTCAAATAACCTCATCAGGCCATAATCATTCTTTCAATGTCAGTTCACAAACAGGAATTAAAAAAAATTACTACCCATCAACTTCAGGAAATGAAGAACCGGGGAGAAAAAATTGCTATGCTGACAGCGTATGATTACAGTATGGCCAAGATTATCGATGCGGCGTCCGTGGATGTGATCCTTGTTGGAGATTCAGCTTCTAACGTAATGGCTGGGCATGAAACCACACTTCCCATTACGCTTGATCAAATGATCTACCATGCAGCCTCGGTTATTCGCGCTGTAAAGCGTGCCCTGGTAATTGTTGATCTCCCCTTTGGAACCTACCAGGGAGATTCTGGTGAAGCGCTCAGATCGGCCATAAGAATTATGAAAGAAGCAGGCGCTCACGCAGTGAAACTGGAGGGCGGTAAGGAAGTTAAAGATTCCATTGAACGGATTCTGAGTGCGGGCATTCCTGTTATGGGTCATCTGGGACTGACTCCACAATCTATCTATAAATTTGGCACCTATACAGTTAGGGCGAAGGAAGAAGAGGAGGCTAAAAAGTTATTGGCAGATGCCAGGCTGCTCGCTGAATGCGGGTGTTTCGGAATGGTCCTTGAAAAAATACCGGCATCATTGGCTAAAGAAGTATCTCAATCCGTTCAAATTCCCACGATCGGAATAGGCGCGGGCCCCGATACGGACGGACAAGTTCTGGTAATGCAGGATATGCTGGGTATCAACAAAGAATTCAAACCAAGATTTTTAAGAAGATATGCTGACCTTGATACAGTCATCACCGATGCGGTCAGGAATTATGTTTCTGACGTGAAAGCAAAACTCTTTCCTAATGAAGATGAAAAATACTAGGGGTTATCGCAGTTAATGATGGGCGATTTATCTTCAAGTTCTCCAAACCATACCACGCCATATTCTTTATAGACCCCAACGCCTACACCTTTCCAGTCGACCTTGTTCCAGATTCCCTCATTTACGATAAGGGGGTTATGGGATGGGCTTTTTTTCCAACCCTCCAGACCTTCTTCCGCAGAGGCTCCTGCTGAACTATAGTAGGCTATTTCATAACCCGCGCTTTCATAGCCGGCAATTTCGCGGGGCTTGTCCCACATACATTGAGCTTTTTTGTGGTCATTGGTGTAACAGCATGAAGACCATTTTCCTTTTGAGGACCAGCTATGAGGATTGCACTTATTTTTAACGTCAAACTTATAATTTTCCGCCAGGTCACGGGCATGGGCTTGGGCAACCTGCGATAACTGCGCCGAAATCCTGATGGGCCCGAGTCCCTTTGCCTTCCGATAATCCATCATCATCGTATAGAGCTTTTTTTCTTCGGGATTCAGGCAGATAGCCGTTTCAACGGCGGTGATACTTTTAGCAGTGTCAGCAGTTTGAAAGACAACTAATAATGTCAGTATAATGAATGATTTCATAGTATTCAGAATAGGGAAACGATCTTATTTTCAGAAAAGTGCCGGGTCATCCGACGCCGCTTTTCATCAGATCATTCATGGCCGCCAATAAAATGCAGTTTTGGCGGCAATAGCTAGTTTAATTTGATTAGTGGCGTTTTTTTTTAATGCTATAAAACATAAAATCCGCTAATACTGATTATTTTTCGGCGCTTTTTTAAAAAGGCATCAAAAATAACTTAAAACGTAAGCAATGAGTGATCAAAAAATAAGCATCAGCAAAGGTAAGTTA
>JAYSOP010000801.1:0-2033 GCA_043722905.1 Chryseolinea sp. | reverse complement strand
TTTCAGCAAATGACAAAATAAACGTTGCATTGATTGGTTGTAAAGGAATGGGCATGTATAATCTAACGGACCATCTCAAACAACCTGACATAGTTTGTGCAGCCTTGTGCGATGTGGATGACAATATATTGCAGGAGCGCGCTAAAACCATTGAAGAGCTGACCGGCAAAAAACCTAAACTTCTAAAAGATTACCGGCACGTCATGGATGACAAAGATATTGATGTGGTAATTGTAGGTACCCCTGATCACTGGCATTGCCTTACAACGGTACAGGCATGCGAAGCAGGCAAAGATGTTTACGTGGAAAAACCGCTGGCCAACTCAATAGCCGAGTGCCAGATAATGTTGAAAGCCGCGCGGAAATACAATCGTGTTGTTCAGGTTGGCCAACAACAAAGGAGCGGGCAGCATTGGCAGGATATCGTAGGCATGGTGCGGTCCGGAAAATTAGGGACCATCAGAAAGATCAAAACCTGGGGTTATTTTAACTATGGAAAGGGAAGCCCGAAAGTACCCGATTCCCCCCCTCCTGCCGGCGTTGATTATAATTTCTGGCTTGGTCCTTCACCTCAACACCCTTTTAATGCCCATCGTTTCCACGGGAGCTGGCGACATTTTTGGGACCATGGAGGCGGGCTCCTCTCTGACTGGGGCGTACATCTGCTCGACATACCACTATGGGCAATGGACGTTAAATTTCCAAAATCTGTAACGGCTTCCGGAGGCATTTATGCTTATCCGGAAAATGCTATCGAGACCCCTGACACCCTTAACGTCTTATATGATTATGGATCCTTTACGCTGGAATGGGATCATGCCGGAGGAATTTCCAACGGCATATATGGACGCAATTATGGTGTGGCCTTTATTGGCAACAATGGTACGTTAGTCGTAAACCGCGAAGGTTGGGAAGTAATCGCTGAGTCAGAAGATAAGGTGAATAAAATGGAACTCATACCCCTGCAGCCCGCGGATAATGAAGCTCATGAAAAACATGTCAAGAACTTCATTAGCAGTGTAAAATCCCGGCAGGCGCCTATTTGTGAAATAGAAACAGGTCACAACGTAGCCACTGTAGCGCATATGGGTAATATTGCCTATCGCACCGGCAACAAATTATACTGGGATGAATCAAAAGGGAAGTTTAAAGACGATGACAAAGCGAATGCTTTATTAAAGCCTCACTACCGCGCACCGTGGAAGTTCCCAACTATTTAGCAGGCATTAAACCAAATATTTCAGAAAAATAATAATCCCCGTAACTACAGCCATAAGAGAGGCGAATAATACCGCCCCTGCGGAAATATCTTTTACCTTGCCAGCGAGTGGTTTGTGTTCCTGCGTAACCAGGTCAACGAGATTTTCAATGGCTGTGTTGATCATCTCCATGCCCATTACCAAACCTATGGATAGAACGACCAGGCACCATTCGGTGGCTGTAATGGAAAAGTAGAAGCCCGCGCCAATGATCACCAATGCAATGAAGGCCTGAACCTTCAGATTTCTTTGATCGCGGAATGAAACCACTATCCCATTCCATGCGTAAGTAAAACTTTTAAGAAACGTTTTCATTGTTGGCCGAATAAAATTAAGGCAAAAAAAGGTTCTTCTATGAAAATGTGGAATAAAAAGACTGATGAAAATCGCTGGTAGTTGGCCATTGTTTGTTTTCACGATAAGCAAGGTAGATAGGTTGGCTTTATGAATTATAAGCTACAAAGTTTTTTGAATAGAGCCTCATGACCTGTCTTCATCTCATGGTTACGTTAGTGGTGAAACATTCTTTTAAACCCCTTCAGGGTTTTGATGGCTAATTCACCCACTACCCCAGGTTTCACCTGGGGCTATTCAAATTTAATCCTTTCAGGATTAAGTTCGGATCGCTGATCTGGAAGCGTAATGCGGAACGTATGATAAAAGTTTTATATTTCTTTTTCTCAGGTGTATGGAATTGCCTACTGTTTTGTGTCCGAATATTTCGGAAAATGGTTAGTATCTAGAAGGAGCAGTCGAACTATTGTGGAAGTCTCG
>JAYSOP010000800.1:0-2333 GCA_043722905.1 Chryseolinea sp. | reverse complement strand
AATTCTTCTTTCAGAAAAATATCTTCACCGGTCATCGTTGGGGTGTTGATGGTGTCCGTTATTATTTTTAAGTGTTCCGTGTCATCCCAAGGCAGGAAGTCTTCCAAGGCGGCTAAGTTAAAACGCTCCAGTGCATGGCCAACGCGGATGCAGGTATTCACATCAAAGTGTCCCTGGTGATCAGCCGATAACGGAATATCATAACCTACTACGCTCCGGATGGTATCCACATATTTTGCAAGCTCTTCCAACCCTTTGTTGGTAACTTGTATGGAGGTAAAGGCATGTCTTGTATTTTGATAGGAAAGATAATTCTGACTGCGGGAAGGAGTGACCTTTTCACCGAAGCCAGGAACAAACTTTGTGTTGATCGTAGTGCCGGGAATATTGCTGATCTTTTCAATTCCCGGATGGCATTTCAACCAGGTGAATCCCTGCACTTCCATGCGATGTTTTACATCTTCTTTAAATTTACTGAGGTCCATATCGGCCAATGGCATGCCGCCTGAATTGGGGATATAGGAATACAATCTTATTTTCTCTCTATACTTTCCACCCAACATCGCCCATACGGGTGCGTTGAATGCTTTACCCGCCAGATCCCAAAGCGCCATTTCCAAGCCACATACACCGCCACCCATTCTTCCGTGTCCACCGAATTGCTTAACGATCTTAAATATCTTTTCCACATTACATGGATTAAGTCCGAGTATGCGACTCTTTAAGTATAATGCAAAACGTGCATCGCCACCATCTCTTACTTCTCCTAATCCATAAATACCTTGATTGGTATCGATACGCAGAAGCACATTGCGTGCATTGGTTGCACCGTTGCCATTGGTAATGGTTGTGTAACGTAGATCCGTTATTTTCAGATCGGAGGGTGACCCCATACGGGTAACTTTTGAAGTTGTTTGTGCAATCACATCTTCAACAGGAACACTCATTAAACCAGTCAGTGTTATTCCACCGAGCACAGTTTTCTTCAAAAAATTTCTGCGATCCGGTTTTGTTATCGGGTCATTGATCTCCGCTTGTGCAGCAGCGACTTCGGCTTTTTCCAACTCTTTATTTGCTTTGACAATTTGCTTGAGGCTACTTTTCATGGGTAATCTTTAAAGGTTAAAATACTTACCAGGTTCTTTTGCTCATGACGGCATCCAGTTCGGCACGGGTCATCTTACCTAATTCAGGATGCTTACCAAGCCATTGAATGAATTCATTTTTTATTTCGTCTGTCCATTGACTATCAATCTGGCCTGTGGAATAACGAGCTGTCTTAACCATTTCAAACCCGAACTGATCTTTGCGGATAACGAACTCTGCCGTGCTGATCACTTCTTCCGCCATATGAGCGGGAATAAAAAGAACACCTTCGCGTGTTGCCAGAACGAGATCGCCAGGAAGCACCATTACATTACCGATGCGAACAGGAGCATTCAATCCCATCAACACCATTTCTTCCAGGAAGGAAGGATGAAAGTCTCGTACAAAAGCATTAAACCCTTCTATCCGTTGAATTTCCCCGAGGTCTCTGGAAGCCCCGTTAAAAATAACACCCTTGCCCGTCTTACTAAAGATCGATGTTGCAAGGGTAGAACCCATCAAGGTGCCACCCCCTATTTTTCCAAAACCATCGGCAACGTACACATCTCCTTTCACCAGTGTTTCGATAGGCCATGCATTGGTGTTTCCCTTTCTACCATTTTTATTTCCCCGTTCTTTTATATTTTTTTCAACATCAGGACGGCTTGGCATAAACATAGCCGTAACAGCGCGCCCGATGACAGGCACATCATAATTAACCATTTTCCATCCACCTTCAAACTGGTTGACATAACCATTATTTTTTAAAACTGTCCAGGCATCATCAATATTGACACGCGAAGCTCTATCAATTAATGCATCGGGTACTTTGGGGCGGCCATCAGCAAATCGTTCCCCTGTCCACGCACTCGTTAAAAATATCAATTCATCTTTTGAAATGGTTTGAGCAAAGGAACGATTAATAGAAAAAAGTGTAAGGAAAAATAGGACGCCTGCTACAAGCCATTTCATGGTTCTGAATCTGATCATAATAAATTAAATTTTGTAGTATGATTACTGATTTTGCAATTAATGACCTTCTTTCGTCAGGTAAGCTTCTACTTCCTTCGAAGTAATGGCAGTTTTCTTAGGATATTTTACAAACCAGGCTCTGAATTCATCTTTCATTTTATCATTCCAGTCGCCATGAACTTCACCGGAAGGATATTTACCCAGCTGCAAAATGTATCTTTCAAATTCGTCACGCAGGCCCGTCATCTCTGAATCCGTAACAAGTTCAACCACCA
>JAYSOP010000799.1:0-6117 GCA_043722905.1 Chryseolinea sp. | reverse complement strand
ATTTATCAGTCCACCCTTCGCGCGGCTTTAAGCGGTTCGTGGCCGATACCGCTGATTCCAGGGCACGCATCGAAGTTGTTCCTACGGCGCAGACTCTGTTTTTATTATCAAGGGCTTTGTTCACCATGTCTACAGCAGGATTGTTGACGATGAAATTTTCAGAATCCATCTTGTGCTTGGTAAGATCTTCTACGTCAACGGCACGAAATGTTCCCAAACCAATATGGAGGGTAACGTAGGTCATCTCTACACTCTTTATCTGAAGGCGTTTTAAAAGCTGTCTGGTAAAATGCAAGCCGGCAGTGGGAGCTGATACAGCGCCCTTGTTTTTAGCGTAGATAGTCTGAAAACGTTCTTTGTCTTCAGCTTCTACCTTGCGTTTGATATATTTTGGAAGCGGGGTTTCGCCCAGTGTTTCAATCACTTTGTCAAAGGCCACAGAATCTCCATCAAATAAAAACCGGATGGTTCTTCCGCGCGAAGTAGTATTGTCAATAACCTCCGCTACCAGATCACCATTCCCGAAATAAAGTTTATTGCCAACCCTGATCTTACGGGCCGGATCCACCAAGACATCCCAAAGATGCATTTCGGCATTCAATTCACGAAGCAGAAAAACTTCGATCTTGGCTCCGGTTTTCTCCTTGCGTCCATACAACCGCGCCGGAAATACCATGGTGTCGTTGCCAACCAGCACATCCCCTTCATTAAAATATCCAACAATATCCTTGAAGATTTTATGTTCAATTTTACCCGTATCCTTATGAAGGATCATCAGCCGGGATTCATCGCGATTTTCAGCAGGGCGGTTGGCGATTAAATTTTGGGGGAGCTCAAATTTGAATTCGGATAGCTTCATATTTTAAATGCAGAGTATGCCCAATGAAGGGTATTTTTAATTAAGGTTGCAAAAATAAGGCAATATTTAAGATTTACGAATATTGGTCACCTATTTTCGTAAGGTAACATCAAGTGCCGATTTTTAGTCCTATTTCGGTAATTCAAGCTTCCGGAATACGACTAACCCAATTTATAGAACTGCGTAAATACCCTGAATGAAGACCTTGACCCAGATTTTTGAAAGTTTCCGCTTTGCCTGGCACGCGCTAAAGTCTAATCTTTTAAGAACGATATTATCTCTTTTGGGCGTTACCATTGGCATTTTTGCCATCATAACCGTGCTGACGCTGGTGGATTCTTTGGAAAAAAATATCAAGGACAGCCTGAATTTTTTAGGAACCGGGGTTATCTACATAGAAAAATGGCCCTTTGTACCCGAAAATGGCGGTGAATTCAAATGGTGGGAATACTGGCGCAGGCCCAATGCATCGTATAATGAATTTCAGTTTTTGCAGGCTAATCTCAAAAGTCAAAATGCCATTTCCATATTTGCCATCAGGGGAAATCAGGTTATTAAGCGGAACAACAACAGTATAGGTCAGGCAAGGCTGGTAGGAGGTGCGCTTGGATACGAATCACTTTTCGAAGTAAATATTGTAAGCGGCCGGTTTCCTTCTCCCGAGGAGATCGCATCCGGGAAAAGCATCGCAATTATCGGACATGAAATTGCCAACGCACTATTTCCAAACGAGGAAAATGCGGTGGGAAAAGAAATAAAAATAAAAAACCTGAAGTATGTAGTGATCGGGGTCATCAAAAAGGAGGGCCAGAGCTTCATGGGTACGCCCAGCAATGATTATGTTACCATTATTCCATACCAGTCATTTCGGAAGTTGTATCAGACAGGTACGGGTTCATGGGATGAGACCGCATCGCGCATTGGAGTAAAAGGTTATGAAGCCGATATTGGTCTGGTTGAACTTGAAAACGAAGTACGCGGTCTGTTGCGTGTACGCCGGGGGTTGCGACCTACGGAAAAAGACAATTTTGCATTGAACAGGCCTGAAGCCATCGCCAATGTTATCAGTGGTGTCTTTGATGTAATAGGCCTGGCCGGGTGGATCATCGGTGGTTTCTCCATTCTGGTGGGAGGATTTGGAATTGCCAACATCATGTTCGTGTCGGTGAAAGAACGAACAAGCATCATTGGCCTCCAGAAATCTTTGGGCGCTAAAAATTATTTTATCCTGTTTCAGTTTCTTTTCGAAGCCATCTTCCTCAGTCTCATCGGGGGCCTTGCTGGATTGTTACTGGTCTATTTAATTACTTTTGTCCCTTTAGGGGATCTTGTGGTTACCCTCACGGTTAACAATATCGTATTGGGTCTGGGTGTATCTTCTGTGATTGGTCTTGTTTCCGGAATCGTACCTGCGGCCATGGCCGCGAGACTGGATCCCGTGAATGCCCTAAGAGCGTCTTAAGCAGTAAGAAGAGTGGTGTGAAACGATCATTTTAGTCAAGACCTAATGCAGTTTTGCATTTAGGTCCTGACCACTCACAACTCACCACTGACCATTACTACTCTTTCTCCGCCAGCACGGGTGTTTTCTTGTCTTCGGGTGCGGGCATCATCTTGTCTTTGATCTTTTTTTCCAGTTCATCCATCAGTTCGGGATTATCTTCTATCAGTTGTTTGACTGCATCCCGCCCCTGACCGAGTTTGTTGCCAGCGTAGGAAAACCACGACCCGGCTTTTTGAATTACTTCCAGTTCAACGCCCAGGTCTACGATCTCCCCTGATTTGGAGATACCGCGTCCATACATAATATCAAATTCCACCACCTTAAACGGGGGAGCTACTTTGTTCTTTACCACTTTTACCTTTACGCGGTTTCCTGTAATGTCATCAGGGCCTTCCTTGATCTGACCAATCCTTCTGATATCTAACCGGACTGACGCATAAAATTTCAGCGCATTACCACCCGTGGTTGTTTCCGGATTGCCGAACATGACCCCGATCTTTTCCCTTAGCTGGTTAATGAATACGCAGGCGCATCCGGTTTTGCTGATCGTGCCTGTGAGTTTCCTCAAAGCCTGAGACATCAGACGAGCCTGAAGCCCCATCTTGCTGTCACCCATCTCACCCTCGAGTTCGCCTTTGGGTACAAGGGCTGCAACAGAGTCAATAACTATAATGTCGATCGCGCCGGAGCGAATCAGGTGATCAGCGATTTCCAATGCCTGCTCTCCGTTGTCTGGTTGGGATATAAGCAGGTTCTCCGTGTCTATTCCCAGTCGTTCAGCGTACGATCTGTCGAAAGCATGCTCCGCATCAATGAACGCAGCAATTCCTCCTAGCTTTTGGGCTTCAGCAATACAATGTAAAGTCAACGTCGTTTTTCCGGATGATTCCGGACCATAAATTTCCGTTACCCTTCCGCGTGGTATGCCACCGATACCCAGTGCCAGATCGAGTCCCAGGGAACCGGTTGGAATAAAGGGAATGTCCATCACCTTTTCATCACTCAGTTTCATCACTGTGCCCTTACCATAAGTCTTTTCGAGTTTTTCTATGGTTAGCTGCAGCGCTTTCAGCTTTTCTTTTGCTTCGCTTTTGTCTTTTGCTTCACTCATGAGGTTCGTTTTTTAAGTATACGTTATTCATTTATGTAATTCTTTCGTTTTGTGCTATCAGAGAAATGCGAACTGAAAAACGCAATGATATTTTCGGATAGACAATTTTCCTGATATCATCAGGTTTCAATTGGCAGTTCATTCGGAAAGTGAGTTAAAATTACTACAACGGCTCAAATTTAAAAATGCACATTGTCAATTGCTGTCACAATTATTTTTACCCATTGCCCCGGCTCTTGCAAGCTTCCTTTAAGGGTTTTGTGATAAAATAATTAGGATCAAAGGGTTGGGATTCAGGAAAGAGGAGGAATTAAATCAAACGTTTATATTGCGGGCTTAGAAATTTATGCTTTTCATTCTGTAAAGGATATGCCAGGACCGGGTAAAATAATAAAACGCATCTTTCTGGCAATATTACTGGTCATCACCATCATCATTTTGGTGCAATGGGATTTGGTGATTTATGGGCTTCAGCAAGGAAAGGGACAAATGCATATAATATGGAATGCAAAGCCGGTTGAAGATTTTTTAGCCAGCGCGACCTTTCCCGATTCGCTGAAAAAAAAACTCGTCCTCATCAATAAGGTGAGACAGTATGCCATTGATTCCCTGGGTTTAAAAGACACAAAAAATTATAAAACGCTATATGATCAGAAAGGCCAGGAGGTCATGTGGGTCGTTATGGCAAGTGAGCCATTTCGTCTCAAAGCAAAAGAATGGACTTTTCCGGTTATCGGCACCGTGCCTTACAAAGGATTTTTTGACTGGAAAAAAGCCGTGAAGTTAAAAGACGAACTGGAAAAGGAGGGATGGGATGTCAATGTCCGTAACCCCGGAGGGTGGTCTACGCTTGGGTGGTTTACAGATCCTATTTTATCCAAAATGCTGGAGCGAAGTGATGGAGACCTGGCCAACCTGATCATTCACGAGATGTCGCATGCTACCATATTTGTGAAGGATAGTATCGATTTCAATGAAAATCTTGCCACGTTCATTGGCGATCGCGGCGCTGAAAAATTTCTGATAGCTGCTTACGGACGCGAATCAAAAGAATTCAAAGTCTATATGAACGAAGATAAGGATTATGTCATGTTCGCAGAACATATGCTTAGGGGATCAGAGAAACTGGATAGTCTTTACGGATCCATTCCTTCCGATAGTCCAAAGGAAAAAAAATTAAGGTTGAAAAGGGAAATGATCCACCGGATTGTCACTTCCCTTGACACACTATCATTGAATGAGACTTCTCCAAACCCTTCGCTCCGGTATCAGGATAAACTTCCCAACAACGCGTATTTCATGAACTTCATTCGTTATCAGGCAAAACAGGATATTTTTGGACAGGAATGGAGAAATAAATTTCACGGTGACCTGAAGTTGTACATAGCCTATTTGAGTGACCGGTATCCATTCTTGTAATCGGTATTTTGGCCGCATATCAAGCCAGCGTTAAGGAATTGTTAAGAAACCACCCTTTGTTTTTAATACAACTGTTTCGGGTCTACTTTTAGGTTAAAATTAAAATTATGGGAAACAAGCAAATGCACAAAGTGCTTGTCGTTGATGATGAAGAACCCATCCTTGAACTACTGAAATACAATCTTGAAAAAGCAGGATACGAGGTAAAATGTGCGTCGGATGGAATGAAAGCGATTGAAATCGCAAAGAAATTTCTACCCGATCTTGTGCTGCTGGATATTATGATGCCCAAAATGGATGGCGTGGAAACTTGCCGCCATATCCGTCAGATACCAGAAATGCAGAAAGCATTTGTCGTTTTCCTAACCGCCCGATCAGAAGAATATTCAGAAGTTGCCGCCTTTGATGTAGGAGCGGACGACTATATCACAAAACCGATTAAGCCAAGGGCGCTTATGAGCCGGATTCAGGCCCTGTTCCGCCGGGAAACTAAAATTGTTTCACCTACCAGCCTCATTGAGGTCGGTGACTTAAAAATTGACCGCCTGAGTTATACCGTCAAGGTTAAGGACAGGGAGATCAGCCTTCCAAAAAAAGAATTTGAATTACTGTTTTTTTTAGCCCAGAATCCGAACAAAGTCTTCAGCCGCGAAGATCTGCTGCACAACATCTGGGGTACAGACGTCTACGTGCTGGCCAGGACAGTAGATGTACACATCCGCAAAGTCAGAGAAAAAATCGGCGAAGATTTTATTACCACCGTAAAGGGTGTGGGGTATAAATTCAGTCTTAATTGAGCAGAAAGCTTAAAGGTAAAAGCAGAAAGGCGTTTGAATGAAACGCGAATATTTCAATTGTCTCCGGTCTGGCACCCCCCTCCCGATGGCCGATCCTAATGCCTGATTTCTCATGCCTAATTCCTGGTGCCTAATGCCTAATGCCTAATGAGTATCTTCGCGTATGGTTTATAGCTCAAGAGTTCTTGCCTTGTTGCTGGCGCTTTGCATTGGCGCAATCACTACATTATTTCTTTCATTGTTCAAAAGTGTAGATGTAAATGCGCTGGTGGTTTCCTTTTTCATCAGTTTTTCCGTTTCCTACCTGCTCATTTTTGTAGTGCTGGAGTTTTTGATTTTCCGTGAGATCGCCAAAATTTATAAGCTGATGAATAAGCTCCGAAAGAATGAGCTTGAAGGAATCGACCTGCATAAATTTGGTGCCTTG
>JAYSOP010000798.1:0-6458 GCA_043722905.1 Chryseolinea sp. | reverse complement strand
TTATCAGGTAAGCATTGTTAATGCCTGGTTTTTGAATTACATTCTTTAATATGCCACCCTTTCGGAACCCTAATTCTAAAGTAACCGGCAAATTTTTTGGGCCATCAACGAATACTTTTATTCTTGCCTTTCCATTGATTTCTGTCACGTATATTTTTGTATGAAGGGTTTGAATTTCCGACTGTTCTCTTTCATTTTTGGGTACTTGCCCCCAAGCCTCGATGTTACCTGGGAGCTTATTTTTAGGAAGTGGTTGATAGTATGGTCCATCAATGGTTGATGACAAGATGTAGCCATCCCCATTTTTTTGTAATTGCTGACTCTCAAACTGGCCTTTCCCAAAAAACGCGGATGAAAGGCGCACTGCCTCTAAGGCTGCTTCCCCTTTGAAATAAGTAAAAAAAGTGGTATTATTTGTAATAACCGACATGTCAACTTCACCCTCCCTTATTCTTACCATATCCGAATATTTAAAATACTTATGGTAGCTAGTGGGAATGGGTGTTGATCCAGGCAATTCTTTTAGTAGCGCTGAGTCTTCGATAAAGTAGGGCAACATATAACCCAGCTGATCAACCGGGACGGTATTTTGAATGTAATTTACCATTCCGGAATACCGACTGTCCTTATCCAGAAGTGCCATATAATTATAAGCCAGATAATATCCGGACATGTTGCTCTGGATGTTTTTATCCTGCCTGTTCGAAGACTCCGTTGCTATCTCACCGTTGGAATGCACAAAGAAAAATGTGAGGTCCAGATTTTTGCGCACCACATCATAGAGATAGGAATAATTCATTTTATGGGCAATTTCTAAAAGGCTTCTGTTTGTGATAGGAGTATAAACGGCCGTACTTCTTTCATTATACTGACCATCAGGATCAACATCTATTTTTTCCGCTAACCATTGGTCAACCCTCTTCCTATACGACGGGTTAGGAAAGAGGTCATTGATCGAGGCCAGTGCACACGCAACAACCCAACGGTGATTGGGTGTGTGAATACCACCGGCGGAAAGTGCTTTCCCGGCATTGAGCAAGTACGCTTTCAGGATAGATGGAAATTTCCCATAGCTCAAATGTTTGTTTTTCACCATGATCGAATAAGATAAAGCCAAAGGATAAATGGTAAATCCTAGATCTGGTGTTGAATGAAAGTTGGTGGATAATAAATCAATGGTGCCGTCCTCATGTTGCAAGCTCATTAAACCGCTCGCGGCGATCGTCATCCGATCGAGTATTTCCTTCGAATCGAAAAATTTCGAGTCACGCGAAACGTAGCTACACATTAAGGTCTGAATCAAATGCGCGGTTCCAATAGGTGACACCACACTATCGGCATCATATACCGCTCCAAAATATTCCTTATCCTTTTCCATCAATTGCTTGCTTAATTCGATAGGAATATTTTTGTCATTCAATCTGATAAGATGTCCCAACAATTCTTTTTTGGTATAGCGCGGTATAGGTTGCCCGGCGCCCGAAAGGTTGAATAAAGTAGCTAACGCCAGGCTAATGATCACCCCTTTTATTTTCTTTACAGGCATGTGCGATTTACTAAGTAGTTAGTTGTATTTAAGGACCGATTCATTTCAAAAGAAATACATTTTTATGGAAGGATATAGTTCAATGTAAAATCTTTGCCCCACTCAATGTAAGGGTTTGGGTAGTGCTAATGCAAGAAATTGGAGAACAATTTATTCCAGGTGTTTGTGCTCGCGCTTTTGTATTAGTTTTGACAGTATGAAAAAACTGAAGCTTGATGAACTGGGACGAATTTCCGTCGATGCATTCAAACGCGCTCCCAAGCTCCCGGCGGTAATCGTTTTGGATAATGTTCGCAGTCTTCACAACGTTGGTTCCGCCTTTCGGACTTGCGATGCGTTTAAACTTGAAAGAATATATTTAACAGGCATTACGGGAAAACCTCCACATCGCGACATTGAAAAGACAGCATTAGGGGCCACGGTGTCTGTTGATTGGGAGTACGCGGAAAGAACGTCCGATCTTCTCCATAAACTGAAACAAGAAGGGTATATCATTATTGTCATTGAGCAAACTTCTCAGAGCAAGTCGCTTCATCGGTTCGATCCCGAAGCTGAAAAAAAATACTGTCTTGTTTTTGGTAACGAAGTTCATGGCGTCAGCGAAGAGGCTATTGCCCTGGCAGACCACGCCATTGAGATCCCCCAACATGGCACCAAGCATTCACTTAACATTTCCGTATGCCTGGGTATTGTAGCGTGGGAATTTTTTAAGAAGTTGACAATTGAGCCTTAACCTATGAGTTGGGAGCCGCGAGTCATTCTCGAGGGCGAAAGTGCGAGTCTCAAAGCCGCAGCACTTTTACCTGTTAGCTGCAAATTTATTTCTCCATTGCGACCTCCAACGCTTTTGTCGTGACATAATACTTTGCGATCATGTTCGGAACTTCCCAGGCGGGCATGTTTTTGTCTTGCAGGTATTCAAGAAATTTTTCAGTGACCTGTCCGAAGTGTGCTTCATGCCCGTTGTGATATTTTTCCGGTACAATTACTATCCAGCGGTTTCCGGATTTCCTGAGGTCCACACCGGGATAGCGAATCTGCACTTTTTCCAGCGCCATTTTCAGGCCAGACTCAAATTGACTGGCTTCCATATTTTTTACCGGTTCGATATACAGTAGCGGTTTATAATTTTCTTCTTTTCCCTGACGAATGATCAGATTGGCTTTGGAACCTTTCATGGTGGAGAAATGACTATCCCCCGCTCCTGCCGGCGCCTCAAAATTCCAAATTACACTTACTTTAGCATGAACCCCCTTGATCTCGTAATTGATTTCTCCGTTGGAATAAACACCCACCGTACCATTTTGATTGACATCTTTTTTCAAATACTCAGGGTATGTTTTCATCCCGGTAACCTTCTCAAACTGTGCGGGTGTCAAATTCGTTTTCCAGTGTTTTGCACCGGTAATGTTGATATCGGATTGGAAATCTATCACCTGATCAGGAAAACACTCCCATTGCACAAGGTCCACCAGGTGTGTGGTAACATCCACGATCCCTTCTCCCTCCTGTTCGACATCAAAAAACCACGCCGGTCTCTTCAGTGGCGATCCGGAAACTATTTTAGAAAAATGATGGATACTTTCTTTTGTTACAGCCGGATTTCCTCTCGTCCCTTTCTGGAGGGTACCGAAGACCTCTTCCAACATGGAGAACTCCCGCTGAAGCAGGGTCGTGATCTCAAATCGCTCGGTCATAATATCATATAACAGGACATTCTTTTTTTCCGCTTCTGAGAACGCCTCTTGTAGAAGGTTGAAGCTTCTCCCATTAATTGCCATAGGTTTGTCGGAAAGCACATTGAGTCCTGAATCAATTGAAGCTTTGATATATTCTGTTTTGAGCTTGTTGTTACCTGCCAGCACGACCACATTCCCGGGTTTGTCCCTTAACATTTTTTGAAAATAATCTTCCCCGGTATAAACTTCTTCCCTCCACCGCGTGGGCGATTCCGGCCTGTCATTATAAGATTGCACTCTTTTCAGATATTCCTGGACATCCTCTCCCTTCGGAGCAAACACATATACCACCGAATCCACATTGTCATACATGGATTTCTGAACCAGCGCTGCGTGAAAATGACCCGGGTCAACAGTGATCAGTTTTATTTTACCGTTGTCCTGTTTTTCCGCAACTGAACCAGTGTCAGTATTATTATTATTGGTAGAGCAGGAAACCATGATAGCTGACGTGATGAAGAGCATTAACAATTTTTCGACCCGCATTTGATTTGAAATTGATTTAAGAAAGATATAAAATTTTTAGAGGGTGGCCCAAAACATGATTTACCATCCCTGAGATCGGCTGATCCCCAATTGCAATCCCCGCAATTCTGCCAGTCCACGCAATCGACCAATACACGAATAACCAGGATTGGTTACTTTGTTGAGATCATCAATCATTTGGTGACCGTGATCAGGTCGAAAGGGAATGGGTGCCGGCATTTTTTGCTGAATGGTGAGCAATTCCTTCATCACTTTGTACATGTCAGTATCACCGCCGAGATGGTCATCTTCGAAAAAATTGCCATCCGCGTCCTTTTTTACATTGCGCAAATGCACAAAATGAATGCGCGTTCCGATTTGCCGGGCGATAGCGGGTAAATCATTCTCCGCATTTGCGCCAAGCGAACCTGTGCAGTAGCAAATGCCATTGGCCACACCAGGAGCGGCGTTGAGTATAAAGTCCAGATCTTCGGCAGTACTGACAATGCGCGGCAAGCCCAATACCGGAAATGGAGGATCGTCCGGATGGATGGCAAGGGTCATACCTAACCCAGTGGCTACTGGTACAACTTCCACGAGAAAATTTTTCAGGCTTTTCCGTAATTCCGCTTTATCAATTCCAGAATAGGAAGCGAGTTTTTCACGCATCTGGTCGAGTGTTTGTTTTTTCTCTCCCGGTATCCCAAACATGATGATCCCTGCGAGATTATTGAGTTGTTCGGGTGAAGCCCGCTGATACCTTATTGCGGCTTCCCGTATACTTTTTTCGGGGTAATCGTTCTCGGCCCCCTGACGTTTCAGAATATGGATATCAAACACAGCCAGGTCGATCCAGTTGAAATAAAGTGCTTTAGAACCATCAGGCATAACCAGGTCAAGATTGGTCCGCGTCCAGTCATTGACGGCCATAAAATTATAAGTGACTATTTTAACTCCACACGCGGCCAGGTTTTTCAGGGAGGTTTTGTATAATTCGACATACTCACGGTATTTTCCCGTCCGGGTCTTGATAGACTCGTGTACTGTCAGGCTCTCCACAACGGACCATTTAAATCCGCTGGTTTCAATTTCCTCCTTCCGCTTATTTATTTCCGCTACAGGCCACACTTCGCCATGGGCAATATGATGAAGTGCACTTACGATACCGCTGGCACCGGTCTGTCGTATAGCCTGTAGGTTAACCGGATCTTCGGGGCCAAACCACCGCCATGTTTCCTGCATCTGCATAGAAAATAAAAATAGTATTTAAACCCAGATAACCCCGCAACCGATTGCAAAAAATCTTATAAAAAGTTATTATTGGTGTATTATCCGACCGGGAAACCCCCTGAATAGTTTTCAATTTTTAGTCCTATGCAAAACTTCTATTTCTCCGTCCATTAAACCGCCCAATATGAAGCAAAAAATTAAGGGTATAACCAGAAGGGATTTTATTAAATCATCTGCCAAAGGCGCCATGGCTACTACTTTTGCCGTAAGTGCTTTCCCCACCATAGTACCTTCTTCAGTCTTTGGAAAAAATGCTCCCAGTAACCGATCAACGTCGCGGCATTGGGCACCGGCAGAATTTCGCGTGATCATGATATGCCCGGTGTTTGGAAATTCGACACTGCCCGGATCATAGCCGTTTGCGATCTTGACAGTAAAAGGGTCAACGATGCGAAGACACTCGTGAATGATTATTATTCCAGGAAGGAAGGCAAGCCTTATGACGGAGTAAGGACCTATGATGACTACCGGGAGGCATTACTGAATAAGGATGTGGATGCGGTCCTTATCAGCACGCCAGATCACTGGCATTCCCTCATGGCCATTCATGCTGTAGAGGCAGGTAAAGATGTCTATATGCAGAAACCCACTTCACTAACCATAGCGGATGGCCGTGCGGTGAGCAATGCTGTACACCGCTCCGGCCGGATTCTGCAGATCGGAAGTCAACAACGTTCCTCCACCCAATTCAGATACGCAGCCGAACTTGTGCGAAACGGCCGCATCGGAGATTTAAAAACGGTTGAAGTGGGGCTTCCGGGAGACCCTTCCGGAGACGAAGAACCTCCGATGACTATCCCCGGCAACCTGAATTATGAGATGTGGCTGGGCTCAACACCCTATGTTTACTATACCGAAAAAAGGGTACACCCACAGGCGGATTACGGTAGGCCCGGGTGGCTGCGCTGCGAACAATTCGGAGCAGGCATGATTACCGGATGGGGCTCTCATCATATTGACTGTGCCCACTGGGCTATGGATACTGAATATACCGGACCGGTGGAAATCTGGGGAAAAGCCGACTTTCCAACCTCAGGGCTATGGGATGTTCATGGTATATTCCGCACGGAAGCTTTGTACGCCAATGGTGTGAAAATGATTGTCAGTAATGAATTACCCAACGGTATTAAATTCATAGGTTCGAAGGGCTGGATATTTGTTACGCGTGGAAATTATTCCGTTACTGCCAGCGATCCGGTGGCAACACAGGGCGAAACCAAACCCCTTACTTCCAGCGATCCAAAAATCATCACTTCTAAGATTGGTCCGGACGAGATCCACTTATATGAAAGCAGCAGCCAGCATGGCAATTGGCTGGAGTGTATAAAGACCAGAAAGGAACCCATTGCTCCCATAGAAGTAGGCCATCGCTCCTGTTCCGCCTGCCTGCTTCATCACATCACCATGAAACTTGGCCG
>JAYSOP010000797.1:0-2635 GCA_043722905.1 Chryseolinea sp. | reverse complement strand
GTATACGATTTTGGAAATTTCACTATGCTTTGGGAACAGGCACAGGGCATTAGTAATGGCAATTATAACCGGGATCATGGTATCGCATACATTGGTAACAATGGTACCCTGGTTCTGCATCGGGGAGGGTGGGAGGTAATTGCGGATGAGAAACGCATGGAGTCTTTGCCGCATCAACCCAACAAAGGCTCAGGCCTGGATGCCCACACACAAAATTTCATTGATGCGGTCAAGACCAGAAAGTTTGAAAATTTGTCCTGTTCAGTAGAAGCTGGCGCCCATGTGGCCAAGGTATGCCAGATGGGAAATATTTCATTTAGAACAGGGCAGATCGTTCATTGGAACGGCACCAAAAACAATTTTAAAGAACAGGACGCGAATAAATATCTGGCCGCCAAATACCACAACAAGTATGATATTCCGAGGGTTTAGAATTTCGATACTTCGCTGCGCGGTGCTCCGCACTTGCGCGCTCTGGATGACGGAAACCTGAGGGGGATGAGACTCTGCATAACAGTAACGAGGTTGTTAACCTTTGTAATTGGTTATGCTGTTGATGTTTGCAATATTCGAATTGAACTTACTGCTTAAAATAAGTCGCCCTCAATTTTTTCACCGCAGCTTTCTTAAGCTAAACATCAGGGATGGGAGATATTCAATGGGGCCAGCATGTTGACAGACGCCGGTATCATCTTTATCACAAATCTGTCGGCCATTCCCCCAGGCTCGCCATCGATATGGTAGGGAATCTGTGACTTCAGTTGAATGATCAGATCGCGGGCCTCAATAATTTCACAGTACTCGGATTTGCCGATGGTTCCGGCAAAGAATGAATAAATAAAATCCAGGCGGTAAGGTGGCATTTTTTTCAGAATACTGATGTGCAATAACGAATCGCAAACAGATGCCTCCGGGGCAATCAATGCATTGTTGCCGTATTGAGAGGAGTTCGCAAGGGCTATGACGAAAGCTTTCTTTTTCAGCATGATATTTCCAATCGAAATATCAGCCTCGAACTCGGAAAATTGTATGAATTCACTTAAAGTCAGCTTTGTGTAGCCACGGAAGCCGCGGGTCTTATCACCCTTAAATAAGTTCGCGATGTGGCCGTCAAATCCGATTCCGGAAACATTCAATGAGAGTTTGTCATTTATCCAGAAGGTATCCATCGCGATGACATGGCTGTTAAAAAGACACTCGAGGGCCTGGGTTATTTTTGTCGGTATTCTCAGGTGTCTGGCCAGCCCGTTGCCAGAACCCTTTGGAAGGATGCCCATGACTACAGGTGAATGCAAGAGCCCCTGAGCGACCTCATTGACCGTACCATCGCCACCCACCGCAATGACTTTGTCAAAGCTACCAATGGCTTCCCGTGCCAGGGTTGTAGCATGCCCTTGAACCCTGGTAAATTCGATCGCACATTCCACCCCATATTTTTTACAGGCAGCCAAAATGTTACCTTCAAGCGCGGGTTGATAACCACCTCCTGAAAATTTATTGACAATGAATAATACCTTTTTAACTTCGTTGTTCACGTTTAAGGTTACTAGTTTTTTTAGTGATCCAATTCAGCCGAACAATAACCTGTCCACTTAATCTGCAATTTAATGGAATTCATTCCCCGCAAATTTCTTTTCAAGGCATGGAATAAAGAAACAAAATTACTCATGCGTTTGAGCAATATCGAATGCATACGGGGTGAACTTTTCAAGGCAAACCATATTTTGTTGCAGTTTACCGGGCTATATGATAAGCAGGAAGAGGAAATTTATGAAATGGATGTGATATTGATGGGGTCAGACAAATACATTGTTATTTGGGATGGGCTTCAGAACGGCTGGAGCCTTGCAAAATTTAAGGATTCGGCAATGACGGAACCGGTTAAAAAAGAGCATTTAAAAGCGGCTATCAGGCTTTGTAATTATTACGAGTCGTTATTGCGTTAGCTCACTTCAGTTTTTCCTGAATGTATTTTACTGCCTGACCGAAAGTTTGCAGTTTTTCAGCATCGTCGTCAGGTATTCTGATATCAAATGTTTGTTCAAATTCCATTACGATTTCAGCGTAATCAAGTGAATCAATTCCCAGGTCTTTAACGAAATTTGCGTCTGGTGTAATTTCCGATTGAGAGATGCCGAGTTTTTCTACCAGTATATCAGTTACTTTCTTAGGAATATCTTGCATGGGGAATGGTAAGTTGCGTAAATGTATCAAATGCTGTGAAGCCTTCCAAACCGGTTTTTTTCATGCGCCCGGGTTATTTCCGCCAATTGGCAGGATCTACACGCCATGATTTTAATGAAATAATTTGCGACTCATTTACATATTTTTCCCGCAAGGCTTGTGTGAGCAAATGTCCATAGTCGCTTAAGCTAATAAGCGATACATCGGCTTCGTAAAAATTACTGGTGGCAATGTCAAAGCCATAACTAAAAATAGAAACCATCCCCAGCACTTTAAATCCAGCTTCGCGCAGGGCTTTTACTGTTTTCAAGGAACTTCCTCCCGTTGAGACAAGATCCTCAATCACAACCACTTTCTGATTTTTGACAATTTTTCCTTCGATCAGATTTTCCATTCCATGTTCTTTTGGTTTTGGCCTGACGTATAGAAAGGGAAGGCCCAGGGCATCAGC
>JAYSOP010000796.1:0-3066 GCA_043722905.1 Chryseolinea sp. | reverse complement strand
GTCCTGCACACAAAGAACCTTCTCCTTCAGGAGAGGGCTCTACAAACGATCAGACGTACAATTAGTGGATGGGTGAGGTGGCTGGCGCCCGACATATGTAATTTACTCGAGACTCTCTGTGACCTTTAGCACATTTTCAGAAGCACGTCACGAAATTCATATTGCCAGCGTCAACAGTCGCACAAAAAGAAAAACAATTCCTCCGCGCAACTCTGTGATTTGCATTTGGTATCTTCTGAGCTCACATACGGTGAGGTGATTCGCCTAAAAAGGCCTCTGTGATTTTGTGCTGCTCCGTGATGTCCTCTGTGAAATTGGATTTAAGAAATCCACACTCATAGATTAAATTACTCCAGCTTCAGTGTACCAAACGAAGACGGTATATGAAAATCAGGTGTTTCGGAATCTGGTTTTACCCAACTGATCCATTTGAATTTGTCACAATTTTTATTGAGCTCCAGACAATCCCCACGAAATAATCCTGCCTGGAGATTTTTATTTTTAAGCAGTCCAAGGTCATTCAAAGAGGCCAGGCTGATGGCGAGTTCAACCGTATATCCGTCTGGACGCTGGTTGGTTTTGATTTGCAGGTGACCCTTGGGCCACGACCAGGAAGTATTAAACTTTCGATAAAATTCTCCTTCATAATCCAGAACCCTTCCGAGGGGATCAATCTCCAGACAGTAGTACGGGGAAAGACGGTCGTCTCGTTTAAAAAAGATCTCCGCCCTGCATGATGATTCAACGTCCGACTTGTGGTTTTTATCCACGTAAATGATGATGTTATCATCCATTACATCGAAAAGGCAATAGAGCCAGCCCTCGCTGTGCAGCGCTTTAAATCTTGTCGTAGGCGCGGGTTCTTTTTCCCATGGATAGGTAAAATCAGAAAGCTCGTTGGCAGTTTTCCAAAGAGGATTGTCGCCCTTTCCTGATAAGGTAAGTTCTCCAGAGATTTTTTTTACAGAATAGGTTTTGCCTTCTTTAAAATGTGTCAAGGTTCCGGCAGCTAATAGCAGGGTTATGATGAAATGATAGGTCATGATTTGATCTGTAAAGAACAGGTCAATGGATGTCTGTAATGTTTACCAGAGATGCGCATCACTTTCTTGACGTGATACATTTGTCAGGCCGAAGCATTTTGCAATAATTCTTTCAATCGCTTTGCCACAATCCGTTCTTCTCCCGGGGTCATCATCCAGGTTGTGATATCGATGGTTTCTTCGCTTCCCATTGTTTCAATCGAAGGATGGCCATCGCGTAAAGCATTCCGGATATCGGCCGACTTTGCTTTTACCTTTGTTATATCCCAGGTGATTTTTAGCGCGGGTACGTGGTTGGCAATTTCCGGAACATGAACTTCCGCTTTAACACCAGCCACGGAAACGGCAGCATCATGGATCAGCTTAATTTGATTTTCCCACATGGTCCATTCCGCCTTATGGTCTTTAGCTAGGAACACTTCGACAGCGACCAGCATTCCCAGGATCTCTTCCTTGTTTACTTTCAAACCACGGCCAATAGTATCGCCATTTGGCGGCGCGTTTCTCAGTGCCGCACGTATGAGATCTTTTCTACCGAGGAGCAGGCCGGCACTTTGCGGTCCGCGGATTCCTTTTCCTCCTGAAAAACATACCAGGTCAAAACCCATTTTCGTATACTTCCAGAAGTTTTCTACCGGGGGAACATCGGCTGCACAATCATTGAAGGTGGGTATGCCATGTTTTTTTCCGATGGCCACAAACTCTTCATCTTTCACTTTGCCGATGGGATTTTGATTATTGTAAAACCACATCATGGCTGTTTTTTCATTGATAGCAGATTCCAATTCGTTTTTGGTTTCCACCTCTATCATTTTGACGCCGCAGTTCCGGACAGCATGGTCATAGCCTACCCTGTGGGATTTCTGGATGATGACTTCAGATTTCATCCCGGTGAGATCGTTTGGCAAGCTGGCAGCTTTCTTGGCATCACCACCAGTCAACACGCCTGCGGTTCCCAACGTAATGGCTGATGCTGCCCCGGAAGTAACCATCGCTGCTTCGCATTTTAATAACTCAGCCAATCTTTCGCCCACTTTTTCCTGCAAGTCTTCGAGTCTTACATACTGAAGGGAAGCATAGTTTATAGCTTCCATTACTTCCGGGGGCATCCGTGACGCAGTTAACATGGTATAGGTGCCGGATGCATTGATAAAAGTTCGCAACCCGAGTTCTTTAAAATAATCCCTTGTAAAATTTAAGCCGGGTGTTCCTGCAAAGGCATGATTAGCTGCCATGGCGCCCGCGAGTGGCAACGTAATCAGCCCTTTTAGTAAGTCTCTTCTTTTTGTCATGTCAGCTTATTTTTTGAGGGTAGCGATACAATCTATTTCCACCAATGAATTACCTGGAATTCCACCGTAGGCCGCAATGGTTGTGCGAACAGGAGGCTTGCTTCCAAAACGCCCGCGATACGCTTCGTTCATACCTTTGTAATCGTTAAGATCAGCGAGGTAAACATTGCATTTTAGAACATTCTCCATCGATGATCCGTTTTTCTCAAGCTCTTTTTGCACTTCATCCAGTACGTGTTTGGTATGGGAGGTGATATCCCCTTCAAAGTGCGCGCCTTTTCCTGCGATGTACACAAGTCCGTTGTGAACAACACCGCCGGAAAAAAGTGGTACCTCCTGATCCATTACCACACTTGACACCCTTTTCTCTGAATTATTTTCTTCAGAAGCCGCCTTTACCACACCTGCTCCCAATAATCCTGTTAGCCCGAGCGTGATTTTTTTAAATAATGACCGTCTGTTTGTTTTCATATATTGATTTTATAGTGAATCTTATTTTGTTCCTATTACATTACCACAAGTTCCTAATGCCTACTGACTATCGACCACTGACTATTGACCATTCACAACTGACCACTCATCATTCACCAATCACCATTCACCATTGACTATTTCCCAACACCATTCCTTACCGAGGCAACCTCTTCAACCGTTACAGCGCTGGCCTTATTACCAAAATTTTCCCTGATGTAAGTTAGCACATTTGCAATTTCTTCATTCTTTAAAAAGCT
>JAYSOP010000795.1:0-4131 GCA_043722905.1 Chryseolinea sp. | reverse complement strand
GATTATGCAGAAGAAAAAGAAACACCCATGGTGATGCACTTTGCGGGATCACCCATTTGCTTTATGGCCAATGTACATTGTGCTGCGGCTACACAAAATGCGCTTGCGCTGGAAGTGCCTAACCAGATCGTAGATAATCCATGGTGGCCAAAGCTGGTGAAGATGGTGGGCAAGCAACCTTTATATACAAAAGGCTTTGCCAACGTTCCTGAAGATGCACCAGGGTTAGGTGTCGAATTAAATGAAGAAGAAGTTAAGCAGCACCTTCATCCGGAGGACACAAGTTATTTTGTGCCAACGCCTCAGTGGAATGATGTACGTTCCTATGACCGCCTTTGGAGTTAATTAAAGAAGGCAACTGGATATGAAGAATTTCGTGGCAGTACTCTTTCTATTTTTATTAGTCGGTGGTAAACCGGTGGATCAATATCCTCAGGCTCAAATTTCGAATGGCCTGATAAAAGCAAGACTTTACCTGCCGGATAGTAAAACAGGATTTTATCGAGGAGCCCGTTTTGATTGGGCTGGTGTCATTCCGGAATTGGAATACCAGGGACATACGTATTTTGGTACGTGGCATAATAAAGAACATGATCCTACTTTTCATGAACACATCGCGGGGCCCGTGGAGGAATTTACACCGTTGGGATATGATGAAGCCAAAATTGGCGATACGTTTTTGAAGATTGGTGTAGGCGTGTTGGTGAAACCGGAGGAGGAAAAGTATTTTTTTGGTACCACCTATAAAAATACCAACAGCGGTACCTGGAAAGTGATGAAGAAAAAAGACGAAGTGACATTTTTTCAAACACTCACCGACACGAAGTATGCCTATGAATACACGAAGACGGTTAAGTTAACCAAGGATAAACCTGAAATGATATTATCACATTCCCTGAAAAATACAGGAAAGCAAACTATCGAAACGAATGTGTACAATCATAATTTTTTTGTCATGGATAACCAACCGATCGGGCCTGACTTCACCGTTACCTTCCCCTTCACACTCATCAGTGAAACTACTCCGGCAGGTCCGCTTGGAAAATTACAAGGCAATCAGATTCTGTTTGACAAAGAATTGATGAACAACGATCATCTTTTCTATCGGTCAATTACCGGCTTCAGTAACAGCGCGAGAGATTATGATATCAAAATTGAAAACAGTAAAACCGGTGCTGCAGTACGCATCACGAGCGATCAGCCTCTATCTAAAATTGTATTCTGGTCGGCACCCAAAACCGTTTGCCCTGAACCCTATATCCGGTTAAGTATCAAACCAGGAGAAACTGTTCAATGGAAAATAAATTATCAATTCTATCTACTATCGGATCAAAAATGACTTTGCGACTACTCCCCCTGCCTTTATTACTTATAGTAAGTTGTACCACTGTTGAATTAAAAGATGATAATGCCTTCCTGCAAACAGGAAAAGATTATCCTACCTATGGAGGTAACAAAGCGAATAACCGATACTCGCCATTAACTCAAATCAATTCGGAAAATGTGAAAGACCTGCAAGTTGTCTGGACGTATTTCGCCAATGACACGATTAAGTTTCCGGCAAGGAGAGAAATACAATGTCAACCTATTGTAGTGAATGGAGTTATGTTTGGGACCTCATCAGAGCTCAACTTGTTTGCATTGGATGCTGCAACGGGTAAGCAGATTTGGAAGTTTGAACCGAATAGCGCCAAGCTTCATGCCAACCGCGGTGTTATGTATTGGGAGAGCGGAGAGGATAAACGTATTTTGTATACCGCAGGGTCTGTCTTATATGCAGTCAATGCATCCACGGGCCAACTCATCACCACCTTTGGCGACAAGGGAAAAACCGATTTGCACGAAGGCCTTGATGGTAATATTGGTCATGAAGTAAAAGATCTTAATGTCACGGCAACCAGCCCGGGCGTGATTTATAAAAACACGGTAGTTATGGGATCAACGGTATCCGAAGGTGGAGATGCTGCACCGGGTTACATACGTGCGTTTGATGTCGTCACCGGAAAATTAAAATGGGTATTTCACACCATTCCATTACCGGGAGAATTTGGTTATGACACCTGGCCTCCGGATGCGTATAAAAAACTGGGCGGCTCCAATGTATGGGGTGGCATGTCGGTAGATGAAAAAAGAGGCGTAGTGTATTTCGGCACCGGTTCTCCTTCCTCCGACTTTTATGGTGGTGCCCGTGAAGGCGCTAACCTTTTTTCTAATTGCATTATTGCGCTCGATGCAGAAACCGGCAAAATGAAATGGTACTTTCAGGCGATTCGTCATGATTTGTGGGATCGCGATTTTCCGATTCCACCCAACCTGACGACCATCACACAAAATGGAAAGAAGAGAGACGTAGTGGCACAAGTAGGCAAAGATGGATACATCTATGTATTGGATCGCGATAACGGAGAATCCATATTCCCCATTGAGGAGAGACCAGTTCCTACTAATGGTTTACTGGGTGAGCATCCCTATCCAACACAAAAAATTGTGATGAAGCCAAGATCATTGATGAAGCAAATCGTCACCGAAGAAGACCTTACCGATATTTCTCCTGAAGCCAACGCCTTTGTAAAGAAACGTTTTCAGGAGTTTCAGAAATCGGAAAGTCAGTTTCAACCACCTAGCGAACAAGGCACATTATTATATGGATACAGCGGAGGAGCAGAATGGGGCGGCAATGCTACAGACCTGGATGGTGTGCTTTATCAGAATTCCAATCATGCCCCTTGGGAATTGAAGATGATAAGCAAAAAAGATCGTGAGCAACAATTGACTTCGCTTTCTCCCGGTCATGTTTTGTATATCAAGAATTGTTCACCCTGTCATGGAGTGGAGAAAAAGGGACAGGGCTCCGTCATTCCCAGCCTCGTGAATGTTGAGAAGAGGCGTTCCGATAATGACTTAAATACCATGATCAAAATTGGTAATGGCAGGATGCCTGCTTTCCCTTACTTATCGGATGATAATCGAAAAGCGATCATCGGGTATTTAAAGAATAAGGAACTCATCACGAAGAAAGTAGTGGATGAAAAAAGTAAAGAAGTTAACGCTGCTGCTCAACTGGCTGACTTTCCTTATGTTCCTGATTATAGCATGAACATCTGGCAACGCTTCACCGACATGAATGGTTATAATGCTGTTAAGCCTCCTTGGGGAACATTGAATGCCATTGATCTCAACACGGGTGAATATTTGTGGACTATTCCCTTAGGAGAATTCCCTGAACTTACCAAAAAAGGAATCCCAATTACTGGCACCGAAACCTATGGAGGTCCCGTAGTAACCGGCAGCGGATTAATTTTCATTGCCAGTACACGTGATGAACGCATACGGGCCATCGATAAAAAAACGGGTAAGATAGTTTGGGAATATCAGTTACCAGCTGGTGGTTTCTCAACACCGATCACCTATGAGGTGGCAGGTAAACAATATGTGGCGATCGCTGCAGGTGGAGGAAGAGGAGCCAAGCCGGGTGGCTGGTATATTGCTTTTGCTTTGAGATAAAGAATTTGGTCTTTAAGGAAAATAGCAGGAATGAAATTATGGCCTTCTGTTTATTTCTTTTCTTGGGAGTGATTTGATTGGATAATAGGCCCGAGGCGTTTTTTTTATATGATTCAACTAAGCGATGTCACTGTATTGGTGCGTGACCACTACATATTTCAAAAACTCAACGCTTGCTTAGAACCGGATGTCAGCTACCTCGTGGAAGGAAAAAACGGATCAGGCAAAACCACACTGCTGCAACTCCTCGCGGGAAGAATTCAGCCGAAACAAGGATCAGTGACCTATGATTTCATAAATGAGTCGCTCGGCTGGGATGAAAAATTTATTCTTCGAAAAAAATACATGCACTTCATCCCCACGCATGCACTCCATGAGTTGATCAATGCACAAGACATTTTTTACCAGCAGCGCTATTACACTATTGAAGAGAGCCCCTCGCCTACTACAGTGCGCGGCTATCTAGGTCAACGTATTCAGAATCTTAATCACCTTCAATTGCCTCATTCTTTTCAACTTCACCACCTGCTAGACCTCGATCTTACACGTCTCTCAAACGGACAATTAAAAAAAATCATTATCCTAAAGCAACTGCTCGACTCTATCCCTAAAATCTTGCTTCTCGAT
>JAYSOP010000794.1:0-4081 GCA_043722905.1 Chryseolinea sp. | reverse complement strand
TTCATGGGGTTAAATTTTACAACGGTATCGGCATGCGCAACTTCGACGACAGCCATTATTGATGCCATGAACTATATCCGGTGGGGTAAAGCCGATGTGATCGTAACAGGGGGTTCTGAAGCTGCCGTGAATCAGGCAGGTATTGGCGGATTCGGGGCGATGAAGGCATTGTCTACACGGAACGATGATCCAGCCTCTGCCTCCCGTCCCTTTGATGTGGACAGAGATGGATTTGTGATGGGCGAAGGCGCTTGTGCCCTCATCCTGGAAGAATATGAACACGCAAAACGAAGGGGCGCAAACATATATGCCGAAGTCGCAGGGGGTGGTATGTCTGCTGACGCGTATCATTTGACCGCTACCCATCCCGAAGGCAAAGGCGCCATACTGGGAATGAAATGGGCTTTAGAAGATGCCGGTATAAACCAAAACGAAGTAGATTATCTAAACCCGCATGCAACCTCCACGCCTATGGGTGATGTAAGTGAAATGAAAGCGGTAACGAGTTTCTTTGGCAAAGATGCCGGACATCTTCACATCAGCGCAACAAAGTCCGCCACCGGACATATGCTCGGCGCTGCAGGAGCGGCAGAGGCATTGATCTGTATCAAAACAATCCAGGAAGGAATTATACCGCCTACGATTAATTCAAAAAATCTTGATCCTGAAATGCCTAAAGGCTTGAATGTCGTATTGGGCAAAAAATTTAAGAAGGATGTTAAGATTGCCCTGAGCAATACTTTTGGTTTCGGGGGACACAATGCCAGCGCCGTATTCCGGCGGGTAGAGTAGTCAGTGCTAAAGAAAATGATTTTGGGCCTGGGAGGGCGAAACCTGCCTTTTTTGCGTCTGTTTAGTCTTTTCCTTATAACATTGCAATATCCCTGAACTCAGGTATTGATCTTTCTGTAAAAAATGCCAAACTTAGTCAGCGTTTTTAGTCATTTACGACCAAGTCGAAAGTAGCATCCGAGTTTTTGCCGACCAATCGAACTAGCGTTTTGTTGCTCTCATGGAGAAAGTTACGGATGAAGAATATTTTTATTCCTGATTTAAACCACGATCATTTTACGGCACAACCCTGCTTACACGATGATAACATCCACCCTAAAAAATCCAGACACCAGACCCATCCAGATCACACCCCGTGAAAAGGAAGTAATGCATTTGCTCGCTCATGGTTTATCTTCTAAAAGGATTGCCGAACACATGGGCATCAGTTTCCATACGGTAGAAAGTTTCCGAAAAAAATTATTGCATAAGTTCAAAGTGAAAACCACCATCGAAATGGTGTTAAAAGCCGGAAACATTTTGCCTGTTGAATTTTGGCACTAGCCCTGTACACCATTGTATTTTTAAGAGGCTAAAATAAAAATCTATGTCTTTATTCATGGATTTTCAAGCGTTTGAGTTTTTCCATTGAGCAAATAAAGAGCGAGAGCTCAAGTGTTGAAGACTATGACAGACTTGGCAAAATCAAATCAAGTATAATCCGCAGAGAATATTTTTTCTGGCAATGAAGACATCATACCGCGTTTATTTTTAAAAAAACTTAGAAAACCAAACCCTTTATTATGAAAAATCATTCTTCAACCCGACGACAATTTGTTGGCACGCTTGCGACAGGCGCAGGTTTACTCAGCGCCCTTCCTGGTTCTGGATCTGCACTCCCAACAGAAAAAACGTATCTTCCTTCTGACGCCGATCAGTGGTTTAAAAAGATAAAAGGGAGCCACCGCATTGTATACGATGCTTCGGAGCCCCACAATGGATTTCCTATTGCCTGGTCCTGGGTGTATTATAAAACCAATAACCAGACCGGATCACCGGACAATGATTTGACCGCGGTGGTTGTGCTGCGACACAACGCCATTCCATTTGCCCTGGAGGATCGTTTATGGGAAAAATACAAGATGGGAGAATTCTTTAAAATAAATGATAATACGACCAAGGCCGCAGCTATACGCAATCCATACTGGATGCCAAAGGATGGTGACTTTCCATTGCCGGGAATAGACGGTATCAAAAGACAGCAGGAAAGGGGTGCTATGTTTTGTGTTTGCGATATGGCGATTACAGTAATGAGCGGTTTTGCAGCCAAAGGAATGAACCTGGATGCTGAAGAAGTCAGGAAAGATTGGCTGAGTGGCGTTTTGCCTGGAATTCAAGTGGTGCCTTCCGGTGTCTGGGCCATTGGCCGCGCACAGGAAAAAGACTGTGCTTATTGTTATGCTGGCGGCTAATCCAAAAGCCATATTTCAACATCAATGGATTTCACATTTCCGTTGTATCAGCAGCTTACATGCTGGTACAACGGTGTGTGCTTCTCAACAATAATTTTTTACAACGTCACATTATACGATAAGATGAAAAGATGGCTGTTTTTTTTATTCATCACCTTGCCGCTCAGTACGTTTGGTCAGAACAACCCCGTAAAAATTCTTTTTGATATTACCAGTAAAGATACGCTAACACATCAGGCTGTTTTGCGACACGTCTCGGGTATGTCGGAGGCCTATCCGGCGGCGATTCTGGAAGTGGTGGTGTATGGTGGTGCTTTGCCGATGGTTGTTAAGCAAAAGTCTTCAACGGTACAGGCGATTGAAAAATTAGCCCATCATAAAAATGTCTCTTTTAAGGTTTGTGCAATCACCATGAAGCGCTACGATGTAGCCAGTTCCGATCTGATCACTGGCGTGCAGGTGGTCCCGGACGCCATCATGGAAATAGTTACTAAACAAGGACAGGGGTGGGGTTACATTAAAGAATCTCATAACTAGACCAAATCATAAAGTCAATTTCCGATGCCATCAGAGGATCAATTCATTCAGTCCGTCCGGATACTTCTCGGAATGGTTATGATGACCCTCTCTCTGCTTGGCGTGGCAACCTGCTTTTTCTTTTTTACTGCCATTCCGGTAAACATACCTGAGGGTCAGAGACCGTCTTTGGTGCAAAAAATTGCTTCACCGGATGCTGAAGTCTGGAAGGCTCCGGACTCCACGCTGATCCCCCTTTCTCCGGAGGCAGATTTTGTTTCGTACGGTCGGGAATTGATCTCCCATACGGCCTTGTATCTGGGTCCAAAAGGAAAAGTAAAAACGATCAGCAATGGAATGAACTGCCAGAATTGTCACCTGAAGGCGGGGACAAAGCCATTTGGAAACAACTACGCTGCGGTGGCTTCAACTTATCCAAAATTCCGCGCGCGCTCAGGGGGCATTGAATCCATGGAAAAGAGGATTAATGATTGTATCGAAAGAAGTCTCAACGGTAAAAAACTAGATACTGCTAGCCGGGAAATGCGCGCTATTGTTGCCTACTTCCGGTGGGTTGGAAAGGATGTGAAAAAAGGGGAGGTACCAAAGGGAGCGGGGATCCCTCAATTATCTTTTCTAACCAGGGCTGCTGATCCGGTGAAGGGAAAATCGGTTTTCATTAAACATTGCGTGGTGTGTCACGGAAAGGATGCTTCAGGTTTTAAGGAACGAGACAGCCTTGAATGGAAATATCCTCCGTTAGCAGGACCTGCCAGCTATAGCATAGGCGCAGGGTTGTACCGCCTTTCAAGATTGGCCGGCTACGTTAAAATGAATATGCCGCATGGCACTTATTACGACAAACCTGTATTAAATGACGAAGAAGCGTGGGATGTAGCGGCCTACATCAATTCATTACCTCGGCCTAAAAAATATTTTGTCGAGGACTGGCCGGATATCTCGGCCAAACCCTATGATCATCCATTTGGTCCTTATGCCGATTCGTTTTCTGAAAACCAACACAAGTACGGACCTTTCGAACCGATTGTGAACGCAAAAAAAGATAGTGGAGTGAAATGAGTATGTGATCTTAAGGGATATATGGAACTGGCTGATGGGTTAAAACCGAAGGGTAAAAATGGTCTTTATATCAGGTTCAGATTCCACAGAAATTGAACCATTATGCATTTGCATGATCTGGCGGGAGAGACTTAATCCAATACCTGAACCCGTTCTTTTAGTAGTATAGAAGGGCACAAAAATATGCTCAAGCGCTTCCTTAATAATACCGGGACCATTATCGATCACTTCAATTTTCACCG
>JAYSOP010000793.1:0-3835 GCA_043722905.1 Chryseolinea sp. | reverse complement strand
AATGGAGAGGGAGATTGTACAGGGGAAGATTTTTCCTGAAGGGAGGAATTTCAGGTAGGGGATGCCACCAATATCGTAAAAAATCCTGAACGGATTTCGGAATTATTGACCTCTTGAATGCCTGCGGGTCTCTAGCATCCAACACTGGAGTGCTCTGCTACCGGCACAACCACTTCGTTGTCTGCTGAAGGTTTGGAAAGAAAGAGTGTAGGCAATCTTTGGTTGTAATGCCTTGACATATCGATCAGGAAATCTAGATATCCATCGCCATCAAGGTCACCGCTCCATAAAATAGATGTCATGGCATCGTCGAAGCTTGCATGGCTTACGAGTACCGAATGACGACTTTCGCCTCTTACTGTTCGCACGACATTTAAGTTATAATCAGAAACAAAGTTCACGCCTGCCAGAGAATCCATTTGTCTGGAGCCCGTTGCATAAAGAAGGTAATGAGTGCCTTTGAATTCGAACCGCGCCGAATCGCCGGGGTATACCGTTGCCGGAACTTCAACGTCTTCGACGATGCCTTCCGTCAAGTCACCCCCTGAAATAAGAATGGTAGGAGACTGACCGCTTTCTGTGGAGATTTCCCAGCCCGTCTTTTCACCATTTTCTTCATCGTCCAAGAGTCCATCCACAACTCTTGTGGCTATTATTTTTATTTTGGTGAGCACAAAATTTCCTTCGTCATTAATGAACAATCCAACCCATGGCAAGGTCTCGACACGTTCTTCGACTTCGTCTCCATGAAAAGTGCCCGTGAATAGGATCTTGATTTTGTCATACATGACTGCCTTAACAGGAAGTGCCAGATCTCTTATGTCTGGTGTGATTGAATCGGCAGGTTGCGTAACCGTTTGGACTTTTGATCCGGTATCGTTCCGGTGGCATGAAACGCAAAGAATAAATAAAAACCAAAAAGACAACCGCAGGGTCATAAAATTTTGCAAGTATTGTAAAGGTACTAATTTTTGCCGTTGGAATTACTTGTGCTTAGAAGAAGTAACAAACGCTAACAAGGTTACTCCAGTGACCTTTCAATTAGCGCTTTAATTCCGCTTCATCTCGCCCAGCGCAAGAACATAGGGCTTCTCCGTCGCCGTCACAAAGTCACCCGAAAGCTACCAATCGTTGTAGTCAAAGTCTAACACCCTTGTCGCGCTCAGATGAAACGACGTCTCCGTTTTTGCCGGAGAAGAAAACATAAAGGGAGGTTGTGCAGGGGAAGATTTTTTCCGGAGGGGAGGAATTTCAGTAGGAATGCCCACTAATATCGTAAAGAATCCTGAACGAGCAACTTCACGAAAGTCCTAAACTTTCGAGAAGTTTTTCCAGAAAAACTCACGAACTCATATTGCCAACATCTTCAGGCGCACAGGCCGTGGTAACCAGGTGGCTATGCGCTGTTACTTTATCCTCACCAGCCGAAGAACTATTGGAGCACTATCCCGGCCGGCAATAATTGCATAGTAGACTCCTTGCCCAGACGTTTTTTTATCGTCCCCGGAGCCATCCCAATGAGTGGTGTTCTTGCCTTGCTGCAGGGCCCATGAAAAGCTCTTGACCTTTCGACCGACCGCGTCAATGATCTGCACCTCGGCGTTCTCATCGTTTCTACTTTGAATCACAATGTTGGTTCCCTGTCTAAATGGGTTTGGAAAACTGTAACCAAGCCGTTCTGGAGCCGACTCTTCAATACCTGTTACCGTTGCAGTACGGAAAGTGTTGACCGTGGAAGCAGGCTGAGTCACGCCGTAAAATTCCGGAGTAACACGCCAGTAGTACTTTGTGTTTTGCTGTAAAGTTTCGATCCACATAAATGTATTTTGAGTTCCTATAGAAGTCCAGGAAGTTATAAAGTTTTCGTCCGTGCTTAGCTCAAAAAGGTATCCCGATGCCCATTCGCTGGAAAGCCATTCAAACATCACCGCAAGGGGTTCGTCGACTGATGCATTTACAGGATGACGCAATTCCGGCGCCGCCAGGGTTTCCGTGTTCAATTCGAAGGCAGTAGAAATTGATTCCTCTTCTGTCCACCCCAGAAAAAAGAACGCCTTTACTCTCCAGAAATATTGGGTATTTGGATACAGTCCAGCCATTGATACCAGCGTGAGGCTGGTGTACTCCACCCGGTCAAGTGAAGAAAAGTCCTCGCTACGGCTAACCTCAAGAACATATCGATAGGCGTTGGGAGCAACGGACCAGCTAAAATTAACTACGGAAAAAGGCATAACAGATTCGTGAAGAGGGCTGAGCAATACTACAGACGGCAAAAATTTGGATTCAAACTGAAAAATCGATGACCACCGTTCGGAAACATTGTCTTCGACGGCTCTTACTCGCCAGAAGTAGGTTCTATTCTCTTCGAGGGGAGTTTGCAAAATATAGTTTGCATCGGTCGCCTGCCCCTCCAGAAGACTTCCAGTGAAATCAGGATTATCCGTGATCTGTATGATGTATGAAGATCGGTCAATAGCGCTCCAGCGGAAAACAGGATTAGGGCCCGCATTTACGCTGTAGTTTATTGGCGAGATCAGATTTATGGTTGAGTAGGGTTGAGGTTGCACACGTTCCCCGATCAGGAACGCGGGTGCAACGTCATAGGTGAATTTGTTACCGTTAAAATCTTCTGACGTTAGCTGCAAAGAATAATATCCAGCGCGGAGGTCCGACGGCAGGTCCGCAGAAAATTGAGCATCGCCCTGCGATTGCATTGGCAGCAAAGTCCAGACCTGGTCATCTGCATGCTTTATAAATACTGAAGTTGAGCTTAATGCAGATGAACCGCACTGATCACAATCCAAAATAATGAATTTAAGAATGGCGGTTTCGCCTTCCTGAAATTCGTTTGTATCTTTTCCGTTGGCGAGAAGGCGAAGGCTCTTCAAATATGGAGGATTGCGATCTTCCCCGTCAGTATTGAAGATCGTAGAAAGCCTGGCTACACCGAATTTTCCCCCGGTCTGAAAGTCGCGATATTCAAAATCAAGATGGTAAATTCCGGGAGACACTTCAATCTCAGGAAAGGCACTTCCACCTTCGTTATTTATGGATTGTTTAAAATTCCCCTGTTTCACAACGGATTCGGTATCATACAATTTGTAATGCACTGTTCCGCGCTCACGTTCACCATGGACACGGTTGAAAGCTCCTCGTCCTAAAAATGTCCAATAACGGAGAACCGACGCCTGGTGGTCTGGAATCATGATGAAGTTCGGGATCGTGCGGCCAAGGACATAATCAAGGTCCTGCTCCCCGACAGTAAGAATTTTTCGATCGATATGCTGGTAAAAAGATATTGCGTTACCTTCTTCCGCGCGGATGTCCGCCGTCTCCCAAACGTAACCGGCCTTTCCGGGCAAGGGAGAAAAGGCGGCGAAGGAACCTATAAAACCTGAATTAGTATTGTGTTGTGTTTGAGCCAGCGTAAAGGTGGCTGGCATTTCTATGGGATAGGAATTCCAGGAAGTAAACCAGGACCCGGGAAAACCACTCTTCATATAGAAGGTCATATGCTGCGTTAAGCCGATGGGTATACTGGGATTGCGGATGGTAATATTGCTGAATGACGTGGGGTCATTAGTGCAAACTTTACTTTCCGATATGCGCGTTTCGGTTCCGGCGACTATTTCATAGTAGGTGTTTTCTAAAACGGACAACCCAGTGTATTTAAACTCATACCTGTAATGTTCCGTATCTGAAACGTAGATAGAATCCACGCCCCAAGGAAACAGCGTCATAATATTTCTATCCTGCCCAGTAAAAAATGCGTTGCCCGATGAATAATTGGTAAGGTCGATCGCGTTCCCATCCCGATCAACAGGCTTGAATGCGA